>JASFOV010000213.1:0-7505 GCA_050116355.1 Anaerolineae bacterium | reverse complement strand
GTCTGTCAGTTGCAGCACAGCGAGCCCGGCAGGCGGCGCGTCCTGCAGCGCCTGCCAGAAGAGCTCCAAGCGCAGCGAACCACCTGGTGGCGCCTCCAACGAGCCGCCACCAAAGCCCAGCAATTGCACGCCCTCCATCTCGACGCCAGCTGAGTAGTCCGTCTCAGGCATCGGCAATTGGCTCCAATCTGGCGGGGCAACCACGCCCACCTCACCCACAAACAACCGCTCACCTCCGCTCCAGGGCAGCCAAACCGGTTGTCCGTCCTCAAACCGGTACCAGCCCACTTCCAACCGGTAGGTGCCCGGTGGTGTACCAGGCCGGACCGGAATCCGCAGTGGAGTGCGTACCGTGGAACCGGTGGCCCACTCGGAGACAGGGTAGCGGCTGCCCAATGGCCGCTCGTCGGTCTGCGCCCAGCGCTCGCCGTCGGCGTCGAATAGACCCGCGAACAAGATGGCATCCTCGGGCGGCGCCCCCGCCACCTGCCAAACCAGCGCCAAATCGAACGCGTCGCCCACCGGGACTGCAGACGGCACATCCGATGCTGCCACCAGGCGCAATGAGCCATCGACCAGGCTCTCATCGAGGGAATGACGCGCGCCGGCGAAGGGATCGCGCCCGGTCAGGAAGCCCTGCACGCGGAGTTGGCTCTCACCGGTGAACTGCTGGTCCTCGAATTGAAGCCCATTCTCCTGCAACCAATCGCGGATGCGGCCGTCGCCGTCGGTCACCGTGTCATAGATGCGATAGACCCACACCCGGTCGAAATCGGCGAATACGCGCGACAATGCGGCCTCTGTCTGGCTCCAGTCCATGGCATAGAAATCGGAACCGGGATCGCCCCAGCCCAACCCGGGGTCGCCATCCACCGTCCCGGTCTGCAGGACTACCGGTCCTTGATCCAGGCCGGGGCCATAGTCGTCTACCAGACGCCCGCGCCAGGCAAATGGCTCGGGAGCATTCCAGTAGACCTCCAGCGCGGGGTAGGCATACCCGGCATTGACCAGGATCGCATCGCCGGGCCGCCAATGGTCCACCAAGTAGCGAACGGCAGCCCGGTGATCGTCGCTGGCGAAGCGAACATCGGTGTGATAGTTGTACAAAGACAGCCCGGACGCGAGCACAATCACGGCCAACGCCAGCAGGGCTGCGGGCCGCCAGCGCGCCCACAACGCAGCCAGCCCGGCGCCGGCCAGTACATAGAAGGGCGTGGCATAGGTAAAGGTGTAGCGTACGTGATAGAGCGGAGTGACGAACGAAGCCAGATAAATGAGCAACACCGGGATCGCCACCGCCCCGGCCAAGAACCAGGGCCCGAATCTGTCGCGGGCTTGCTTGTAGACAAGGCCGAGGAAAACCAGGGCGGCGAATAGAAGCAGCACAGGCCACAGCCACGCCGGCTCCACCGACTGTCCCAATCCCAGCGCCGTCCCGGTCTCCAGGATCACCTGACCGAGGCCGGTGAAGCCCCGCCAGGGCGGCACCGGCGGGTTGGTGGCTTGCCGCCAGGCCACCGGAATCCAGGGCAGGTACAGCAGCACCACAGCGAACTGGGCCAGCGCCCACCTCCCCAACCAGCCCCAGCCGGCGCGCTGCCGCTGGCCCAGCCACCAGCCAACAGCCAACAGGTTGATAGCGACCAGTAGGAAGGCAAAGTAGTACAGCACCCATAGACCAGCAGCAGCGCAGAGAATGTACGCCACCCACGGGCGCCAGCGAGCCAACCGGCCCCCGGATACGGGCGCGAATAGCTCGAGCGTCGCGCCGAGGCTGCCCATGCCCAGGACCGCACCTAGCGTGTACATGCGGACTTCTTGCGAGTACCAAATATGAAAGGGAGAAACAGCCACCAGCGTGGCCGCCAGGAGACCAGCCCGGGCGCCAAAGAGGCGGGTCGCCAGCCAGTAGGCCAGGGCCACCAGAAGCACACCGAAAAAGAGGGAGGGGTAGGCAACAGCAAAGTCGCTGTCGCCAGCCAACCGGATCCAGCTGTGAAGCAACAGGTAGTACCCGGGGGGATGGATGTCACCGGCCGTGTGTGACACCAGATCCGGGGCGCTCTTGCCCGCCAGATAGACACTCACGGTCTCGTCGTACCACAGGCTCTCCTCGCCCAGCCGGTACAGACGCAATCCGAACGCCAGCAGCAGGATTGCCACCAGCACCCAGCGCCGGGTCAATGCCCGGCCCACACCCACCGTCCCCTGTCCGCTACTCACTGTCTTGCTTCTAATCCAAAGGTACCTAGCACTTCAACTGCATTTGTCTTCTTGAAGAACGTGGAAAGCGCGCTTGTAGTACTAGGGGAACTCCTGCCGCGTCCACTGGAACGGATCCACCGGTACACCGGCCACCCGCATCTCCCAGTGCAGGTGCGGGCCCGTCGACAGGCCGGTATTGCCCACCAAGCCGACGACTTCGCCCTTGCCTACCCTTTGACCTTCCGTTACGTCAATCTGTGACAGATGCCAGAAGCCGGTAAAGACCCCCAACCCGTGATCCAGGATCACCACCTGGCCGCGAACTTTGAGCGGTTCAGCCAGGACCACAGTACCGGTCATGGGTGCATAGACCGGAGTGCCGGTATCGGCACCCAAGTCCTGACCGCTGTGATAACTGCTTACCGGGCCACCGTTGTAGGAGCGCCGCTGACCAAACGGGGCCGTCGTCCGCAGATCACCAGCCAGCGGCAGGCCAAAGATCCCATCCCAAAGCTGCTCCTCACTAAAACCGGACAGGACGGCATTCACCAGTTGGCGCTCGGCCTCCGCCACACTGGGCGCGAGCAAGCCCTGGCGGTCGGCCGGAACGACGACGTTGTAAGTCCCAAAGCTGCCTGCGGTGACGGTCAGGGTATCGTACATGGCCAGCAGATCCCCACTCTGGGTCTCGGTGATGGACAGGGTCAGCCCGTACGCGCCCGGCGACGTAAGCGCATCTACACCAGCCAGCGCCCAATAGCCATCGTCACCCGGCATAAAGTGTAGTTGTTGGCCCAAGAAGGAGGCCGAGAGCTGGACGTCCTCCGCAGCCTCGACCTCTAAAAGGATGGTCTGGCCCTGGATCATGCCAGTGGATCCGGTTGTGAGTTCGGGAAACGTGGGAACGCGTAGGGTGTCCGTCACAGGGGCCGGGATGCGCAACCGCTCACCCGGCCATAACACTTGATCGGGGGCCAGATCGTTCGCCGCGTAGAGCGCCCAGACCGTCGTCCCATAATGGAGGGCCAAGGAGGGCAGGATCTCGCCGGCGCGCAGGGTATGTAGGCGGGAATCCTCCCGGAGTTCTTGCACAGGCACCCGCTCCGGCTCGGCGGTGGGGATGTAGAGCCGTTGGCCGACGCCGATCAGCCGTGGATCGGCAATATCATTGGCAGCGACGATCGCTTCCACGGTGCTGCCAAAACGCTCGGCGATGGCATAGAGGGTATCACCCGCCTGGACGGTATAGACGGGCCAGTCCGGTGTGGGTTCAGGCGTGGGTCGCACTGGGGCGGCTGGCGGCGGATCCTGAGCAGCTGCCAGCACAGTATCCTGCCCCACCACCGGCAGGGCCAAGCCCAAAACGACACAGAGGGCTATCAGAAAGCGGGCGATCATAGACCTTGCAGCTGTGGAGAACCAGCGACGATAGTCTTTCATTTTTGGTTACGTAAACTCCAAAACATCGCCAACGGTCACCCTCTCCAGCAGCGAGGGATGTCCTTCGACGTAGTACATCGCTGCCCGTTGTGGCGCATAATAGGGTCGAAACGGGCGGGCCAGAGCCTGGTCCACCACCTGTTTGTCGCCGTCAAGCCAGACGACAGCGATGGGGAAAAAGACGAACAGCATATGGATCGCAGTCCGGGCCAGACTTTCGCGCGCCTCAACAAACAGGAATACACGATCCTCCGCCACTGCGCGACTGCTGCGAAACATCAAGCCCCGTCCACGCTTCCAGAACGTATCGCAACGCACAATCTCGCGGGCGACGATCGCTCCCGTCGTCAGATTCCTGATCATCAGAGTCTCATCCCGGGCACACCCCAAGGGGCGTCTACCCAACCGCGATCCCTCGTTGGTCTCACCCAGCCACGTAGGGCCACCTCATTTATCAAACGCTTCCGAGCGGAGCGTTCGCAGCAGATGGCCGCAAGCCCCTCAGCTTGTTGTACAACTCGGCGCACAATGGATAGTGCCAGATCCGTTGATCGATGGCCTGCCAGAATTCATCCAGCCCTCGCTCACCGGCTTGCTCGTAGCGCAGGCACTGGACCATCATCTCCAGCTTGTCCGCATCACGCACCAGCTTGCCCTCGGGGCTGGTCTCGTCCTCAAACTCCTGCCACAGGGACAACAAACGCCCATTCCGGGACAGGGGCGACAGCAGAGCGTTCATCGCTTTCGTCTCAGCCTGGCTCTTGATCGCGGGCGGGATCAAGCGGACCGCGGAGGACGGCAGATCTGTCAGCCGCACCTCGGCCAAGTCGTGCAGTGCGGCCATGATCAGCGCCTTTTCCAGATCCAGGCCGGCGACATCCGCATCCTCCCCATTCTGCAAGGCATCGACCAGGGTAAGGACCATGAATACGACACCGAAGCTGTGATCAGCCACGCTTTCCACATACGCCACGCCACGCGTGCCCCAGCCCGTGCGGGGTACGCGCTTCAGTGTGGCCGCCTCTAGAAATAACTCTGTGAGTGCGTCTTTGTCCATGGTACGTATCCAAATCCTTTGGTGCCAGAACCCCGTGTATTGCGTTCAGCCGGCCAAGGCCGACAGGATGGCCGGCGCCACATCGGTGATGGCCTTGGCCTGGACAAAATGGCTCATCGCCGGACCGGTCACTACCAGCGGCACAGGATTGGCGGTGTGGGCCTTGGTCGTCGTGTCTTCCAGATTGCCGTGATCGCTGCAGATGACCAACGTTACGCCCCGCGGCAAGTGAGCTACCAGGCTGCCCAGAAACGCGTCCAAGCGGGTCAGCACCCACTCGGGTTCAATGCGCCGGTGACCAGCCAGATCCGGCAGAAAGCTCTCGTACAGCACCAGGTCGTAGCGGGCCGCCAGCGTGGCCAGCCGCCGCCCCGCCTCCTCGGGAGACACCAGCGGCAGATCAAAGTCCAGATGACCAGTTGCGATCTCGTGCGTAATGTCCCACAAGACCGCCTGCCCCTGGTGCAGGTCCTCGAGCGTGGGGATGGTTGCCCCCGCCGCCAGTGCCGTCAACGTAGAGGCCCCCATCCGGCGTTTCTTCTTTTCGATCATCTCCCAGAAGCGCTGCGAATGGGCGTTGGCAAAGATCACACGCGCCCCCGACTCGGCCGCCCGCTTGAGCACACTGTGCTCGGCGATCACATCACGCAGCGCTTGGATCGGATAGGCGGTCACATGCTGCCCTATGAGGGCCGGGGCGTTGATCCCGGTGAACAACGCCGTCTGGCCGGTCGCGCTCTGGGGCAAGCCGGGCACCCCCAAGCACGCGTCGAGGGCGCGCAGCAAGACCCCGGCTGGGGTCTCTTGCTGGCCACCGCGAAACCCGTTGAGGACCAAAGGACCACCGAGCAGCCCCCGCAGCTGGGGCATCGGTACGGCACTGAAGGGATTCTCCGGCCCAGATGGAGCAAGTCCTACTCCATCCAAAAAAACGAACACGACCCCCGCCTGCGCACGATCCCGTCGATTGTCCGGCGTGGGATGGTTCGACCTGCGGGGCGCATCATCGAGATCGCTCACAGTTTGTAGCCGATGGTCCGCAGAAAACCCTGACGCCAGGCGATGTCCTCATCCGCCTCAATGCCTTGGGGCGAAGACCCATCCACCACCCCCAGCACGCCACGCCCCTGTTCCGTCTCGGCCACAATGACCTGGGTCGGATTGGCTGTCGCGCAGATGATGCGCGCCACCTCCGGCACCATCTTGAGGGCGTTTAGAATGTTGATGGGGAAAAACCCCTCCGCCAGAAACAGGATGAAGCTGTGCCCGGCGGCGATGGCCGAGGCGTTCTTTTTGGCCAGCGCGATCATGTCATCGTCGGTCCCCGTCCAGCGGATCAAGCATTTGCCCGAGGCTTCGCAGAACGCCAAACCAAACTTGATGCCGGGCACATGGGTCACCATCGCCTCGTGGATGTCTTCCACGCTTTTGATAAAGTGGGTCTGGCCCAGCACAAAATTCACGGCTTCCGGCTTTTCGATGGGAACGATCTTGAGTTCCATGGCACATACCTCCGCACAGGATTGAAATCAACCCTATTCTATCACATTTTGGCGAAAAAGCGCAATCACATAGGCCAGGATCAGTAGCTGCGGATGATGGACGGCAGATAGACCTTCCACGGGCCGCCGGGTGTCCGGCCCAGGCTGACCTCGTCCAACCAGACAGTGGTCGTGGCTCCCGCCTGCACCGGATTATGACTTGCCAGGAACTCGATGGTGACCGTACCCGTGAACGATCGCTCGTCCACACCCAGGCTGTACCCTTGATGCTGCCAGCCCTCACCCTGCAGCGCGGGCGTAAAGACCAGCGTCCGGCTCGTCTCCAGGGTTGGCGTGACTGGGGCAGCTCTCGCCCAACCTGGTCCGCCCACCGCATCAACGGTCGTCGTCACCGGCCCCGTATAGCTCACCGTCCTAGTCACCACGCTAAGCACGACCTGAAAGCTGGCGGCGGTGTCTGTAATCACAGGCCGGTACCAGAAGGAGAGCGCCGGCTCCCAGCTACCGGTCAACACAACGGTCTGGCTCAGGCTGGTCGTGGAGCTGACCGGCAACGAGGCGCCCAACGCCAAGGCGTACTGTCCGGTGTGGACAGGGTCCGTGACCACTGTTGTAGGCCAGGATGGCTCGCCTGCCGGCGACCAACCCAGGCTACCCGCCTCAAAGCCCCCGTTGGTCACGGCGTCGTCCGGTGGTCGCAGGGTCCAGGTGAGCGTCAAGGTCTCGGTAGGACCCAAGGTTATGCCCTGGACCGGCGCGGGCGCCTGCCAGACGGGATGGCTCACGCTAAGCGCCAACAGATCATTGGTCGGCAATAGCTTGAGGTCGTACCCGCCGTGGCTATCGGTGGTGGCGATATAGTCCGTGCCGGAGATTGCCACTGTGGCTCCAGCAGCCGGACCGCCCACGTTGGTCAGCACCTGGCCGGTCAGCCGCGGCCCTCCGACGCGGGTCGATGTATCCCCCTGGGGGCGATAGGGGCCGTACAGATGGGCGCCGTTTTCGTACTTTTGCCAGGCCCGCGCCCGGAAACGGTAGGTATGGCCCCAGTCACCAGAAAACTGGGCCTGGGTATCCGTTGTGCGCGTCAACCAGTTATGCCACACGCCTTCGGCTTCGTCCAGCCACTGCACATCGTACCAGCGCACATAGCCGCCCGGAGCGGCCTCTACATTGTCCCAGCGGACGGTGAAGGTCAGAGCCTCGCTAGCCGCCGGCGACATGGCTGTGACAACCGGGGTCCGGGCCAGGATGGCCGAATCAAGGAAGCTCTGATTGACCAGCGGCCAGCCGCCAGTGGG
>JASFOV010000212.1:0-7541 GCA_050116355.1 Anaerolineae bacterium | reverse complement strand
CCAAGGACGACCAGGTTCTGATCAAGATCCATGCCACGACAGTGACAAGCTCGGACTGCAACGTGCGCAATCTGACGTTTGCTCCCACCTGGTCCCTGCTGCCGATGCGCCTGCAGTTCGGCCTCAATAAGCCCAAAATCGATAGGCTGGGCATCGACCTTGCCGGAGAAGTGGAAGCGGTAGGCAAGGATGTGTCCCGATTCAAACCAGGCGACGCGGTCTTGGGCCGGCCCGATCCCGAACTTGGCGCTCACGCCGAGTATATCTGTATAGCCGAACAGGGTGTGCTAGCGACGAAACCAGCCAGCATGAGCTGGGAGGAAGCCGCTTGCCTCCCCCTGGCGGCGAATACGGCATTGTACTTCATCCGGGATCTGGGGAATGTCCAGGCCGGGCAGAGGGTTCTCATCAATGGCGCCTCGGGCGGCATAGGCACCTTTGCGGTCCAGTTGGCCAAATACTACGGCGCCCACGTGACCGGGGTGTGCAGCACCGGCAATGTGGAAATGGTGAAATCTTTGGGAGCCGACAGGGTCATCGATTACACCCAAGAGGATTTTACCAGGGGCGGTGAGCCCTATGATGCCATCCTCGATGTGGTGGGCAAGAGTTCCTATCCACGTTGCCGGAACGTGCTGAAGAAAGAAGGACTCTACCTGGCCACTCTGCCCACAATCGCCATCGTTCTTCAAACGGTATGGACATCCCTGGTGGATGGCAAGCGGGTCAAGTTCGGGGACGCGCTGGGCAAAACGGAGAACCTTGTGTTTCTGGCAGAGCTGGCGGAAGAAGGAAAGCTCCGAGCGATCATCGATAGACGCTATCCGTTGGAGCAGACTGCCGAGGCTTTCCGCTACGTCGAGACGGGGCACAAGAAGGGGAACGTCGTGATCAAGGTAGCGGCATGAAGAACCATGCCGGTCGGATTTTGCGATTAGAGTAGATTTCTGCGGCACCATACACACCAGCAAAAGCGGAGGGGAGATATGAACACCAGTCAAAGGACAGCAAGAGTGGTGGGAGCCTTTTTTCTGATAGCAATGGTGACGAGTCTTGGGGGTGGCATTTGGCTGGAGTCTATTGTGACGGCGCCAGACTACCTCGAGACCGTTTCCGGTAGTGAAATCCAGGTGCTGCTGGGCGTGCTGCTGGAGCTCATCAATTGCCTGGCAGTGGTTGGCATCGCCGCGATGCTCTTTCCGCTCATGAGGAAGCAGAGTGAAGCCCTGGCGGCGGGCTACTTGGGCACGCGGGTGATTGAAGCCGTGATCCTCAGCCTGGCTGCTGTCGGCCCGCTGTTGATCGTCACCTTGAGCCAGGAATACCTGGCCGCGGGAGCGGCCGCCGGCGCCTTTTTCCAGACAGCGGGCGCGTTGGTCATGGCGGCGCGGGGGCATCTGGCCAGCCTGTTGACCCCGATCTTTTTCAGCCTGGCGGCCCTGCTGCTGTACTATTTCCTATATCGATCGAGACTCGTCCCCCGCTTCATACCGGTTTGGGGCTTTATCGCTGTCGTATCACTGTTTACGTGGAACATGTTGGAGGCGTTCGGCTTCAGCATCAGCGCGGGGATGGTCTTTGCGCTGCCGATGATCCTGAATGAGATCTTTTTGGGGATCTGGCTGCTAGCCAGAGGATTCGACTCACCGGCTGTCCCTTCGGAGCCGGCACAGTAGCAACCAATGGAGTGTATTCGCATGAAAGCGATTGTCTGCACAGAATACGGCCCACCGGAAGTCCTTCAGTTCCAAGAGGTGGACAAGCCAGCACCCAGCGACAATGAAGTACTGATCAAAGTATTCGCGACGACGGTGCACAGAGGCGATTCGAGAATGCGTGGGCTCGACATTCCGGGCCCCGGCTGGCAGAAGCTTCTAGCACGGTTGATATTGGGCATCCGCAAGCCAAGGAATGCGATACTGGGGATGGAGCTGGCGGGCAAGATCGAAGCCGTGGGCCAAGATGTGACGCGGTTCCAGCCAGGCGACGAGGTCTTTGCCTCGACCGTGTGGTCCGGGTTTGGCGCATACGCCGAGTACAAGTGCATGGCCGAGGATGGCATGCTGGCCCAGAAGCCAACCAACATGACCTTCGAGCAAGCGGCCGCCATCCCTTCTGGGGGCATCACCACCTTGGGCATACTCAAAATGGCCCGGCTGGATCCGGGCCAGAAGGTCCTGATCTATGGCGCCTCCGGCAGTGTGGGTACTTTTGCCGTCCAGTTGGTCAAGGCCTTTGGCGCAGAGGTCACGGGGGTTTGCAGCACCGCGAATCTGGAGCTGGTCCGATCCCTGGGCGCGGAAACGGTCATCGATTACACCAAAGAGGATTTCACCCAGCGCGGCGAGGCCTACGACGTCATCTTTGACGCTGTGGACAAGTTTGAGGGTGACTACAAAATCGCGCTCAAGGAGAGCGGCGTCTATCTCAACGTCGATGCTTCTTCCGACAAGATCAAAGCCAGGGACAGACCTTCCCTCCTCGCAGAGCTCAAGGAACTGGCCGAGGCGGGCAAGCTCCAGGCGGTCATCGATAGACGCTATCCGTGGGAGCAGATCGTCGAGGCGCACCGCTATGTCGACCAGGGCCACAAAAAGGGAAACGTCGTGATCACGGTGGCCCATGACGGGCAGACCCGGTAGCCAGTCAGGACCTCGTGGCCCCAAACCGAAATGTGGAAAGGATGAAGCTATGAACAAAGAGAAGTTCTTGACCGTACGCTGGAACAACGGGCTCGCGCTCGGGCTGGGGATTCCGGCGCTCATCTATGCCGGCATCGCCCTGTCCACATCGCTGGCGTCTGAGTTGGGCGGCTTTATCGGGATGGTGGTGATCGGGGTGCTCTACTGAGTGATTGTCGAGCAGCATGCAGCCATGCGGTTCGCGTGGCTCCGCGAACAATCCGGCGACCCCGCGCCGGCCCAACCAAGCGCCACCAACCGGCTCATCGTGATCGTCTACAACCTGATCTGGTGGGTGCCGATCGTGCTTGGCTTCTTCAAAGTGATCGACTACCAGACCGCCTTTGTCGCCTTTCTGATCATCACCATTTTCCGGGCCATTGCCAATGTGATCAGGAACAATGTGCTCACACCGGAGCAGGCCCAGACCTTTCCGTTGCGATCACCGTAAGCGTCTGCTCGAGCGCGGCGGCTATGCGGGCAAGGTGGTGCTCATCCCCGCTGCCTAGGCTGACACGAAAACCGGCGAGGAGAAGATGAGAACAGAGATGAATGCCGTATGCTGTTCTCCTGCCTGGGCGGCATCCTGTGGTGCGCGCTGCTCTATAGCTCGAGACTGGTTCCCCGGCCCCTGGCGCTTTGGGGCCTGATCGCCATCTGCCTGCTTGCCATCCCCGTGGTGCTCATGCGTTACAAACGCGACCCCACGCCATCGATAGTGCTCGGCTTGCCCTACGCCCCACTCGAACTGGTCCTGGCTTTGTGGCTGATCGTCAAAGGCTAGGCTGCCTTGACGATCCGGGCAAGTACTTGTATGATAGATGGCACGGAGTTCCATACTCGAAACGGCTAGGGTTGGATCGCGGGCGCAGATTCTCGGAGCCCTCGTTGAAAAGCGCGCCAGCGGTCACGAAGCGCATGGCTAGCAGTGCGCAGCATCCAGCCCACGGGCCACGTATCGCGGGGAGGAGATCATGAAAGCCATTGTCTGGACGAAATACGGACCGCCGGAGGGCCTCGAACTGCGAGAAGTCGAAAAGCCAACACCCAAGGCGGAGGAGGTGCGGATCAAGGTCCATGCCACAACCGTGACGGCGGGAGACTGTGAGGCTCGCAGGCTGCAATTCCCCCTTGGCCTGGGACTCGCCATTCGAGTCTATGCCGGCCTCATCAGACCCGTGCGACTAACGATACTGGGGCAGGAGCTCGCCGGCGAAATCGAAGCGGTGGGCAAGGATGTAACGCGGTTCAAGGAGGGCGACCAGGTCTTTGCCTCGACCGGGTTCGGTTTTGGCGCCTACGCCGAGTATATGTGCATGGCCGCGAATCCAGACATGGGCGTGCTGGCGCTCAAGCCGGTCAACATGACCTACGAGGAGGCCGCCGCCGTGCCCGTCGGGGGACTGGAGGCTCTGCATTTTCTCAGGCAAGGAGACCTCCAGAGCGGGCGCACGGTGCTGATCAATGGGGCGGGTGGCAGCATCGGCACACTAGGGATACAGCTTGCCAAACACTTTGGGGCCGAAGTGACTGCCGTGGACAGCACCGCGAAACTGGATATGCTGCACTCGATCGGTGCCGATCACGTCATTGATTACACGCAAGAGGACTTTACCCAGCGCGGCGAGCGCTACGATGCCATCTTTGACGTAGTGGGCAAGGCGCCGTTTGCGGGTAGCATGCGCTCGCTGAGCGAGAACGGCGTCTACCTGTTGGCCAATCCCAGCCTGTCGCGGTTGGTTCGGGGCCGATGGACCTCCCTGACCAGCAGCAAGAGAGTCATCAGTGGAGCCTCGTCGCCCCAGACGGCCGATCTTTTGTTCCTGAAAGAGTTGATCGAGTCGGGAACGCTGCGGGTGGTCATCGATAGACGCTTTCCGCTGGAGCAAATGGCCGAAGCTCACCGCTACGTAGAGGCGGGTGGCAAGAAGGGAAATGTAGTCATCACGGTGGCACCCGACCACGGCACCTGAGCCAACGGCCCGCGCTGCCGATCTGCCGCGCATGCCCAGGAGAAGAAAACGATGAAAGCGATTGTGTGCACAGCGTACGGGCCTCCGGACGTTCTACAGCTCCAGGAGGTGGAAAAGTCTGCGCCCCAGGGCAACGAGGTGCTGATCAAGATCTATGCCACCACGGTGACCGCCGGGGATGTGACCCTGCGCAGCATGAACGCGTTTCAGCGGATCGTGTTTGGGCTCTTTTTTGGTCTGGGCAAGAACAAAATCCTGGGCCACGAGTTGTCCGGAGAGATCGAGGCGGTGGGCACGGGGGTGACACGGTTCGAGCCGGGGGAGCCGGTCTTTGCCTCTGCCGGTTCCGGCGGGGGCGCGTATGCCGAGTATATCTGCCTGCCCGCAGCCGGCATGGTGGCTGCCAAACCGGCCAACCTGACCTACGAAGAAGCCGCCGCCGTGCCCATCGGGGGCAACACCGCGCTGCATATCCTGAAAAAGGGGGAGATTCAGAACGGGCAGAAAGTGTTGATCTATGGCGCCTCTGGGAGCGTGGGCACCTACGCGGTACAGCTTGCCAGGCACTTTGGGGCAGAAGTCACCGGGGTATGCAGTACTGCGAATCTGGCATGGGTCAGGTCTTTGGGGGCCGCTACGGTCATCGACTATACCCGGGAGGATTTCACGCAGCGCAGCGAGACATACGATGTCGTTTTTGACGCGGTAGGCAAGCTGCCGGCTTCACACGGCAAACGAGCATTGAGCGAGGGTGGCGCCTATCTTTCTATCCGATCGCCCACCAGCGAAAAGCTGGAAAACCTGCTGTTCCTCAAGGAGCTTGTTGAGGCGGGCGAGATTCGACCAGTCATAGACAGGCGCTATCCGTTGGAGCAGATCGTCGAGGCGCACCGCTATGTCGATCAGGGCCACAAAAAGGGAAACGTCGTCATCACGGTAGCCCACGATTCTGACGCAGCGGAGATGATCTCCTGATAGAAGGACCGGGACCAAGCTCCGTCTCCAGAGTGTCCGTCACGATCAGGAGCTTGGTCACCGGGATCACCAGTGGTGGTGGCCTCGCCGCCGGTCAGAATCCGGCAGCGGCCCGGAAGTCCTTTGCCACGCTTCTTCCTCCCCGGGAAACTATGGCCGTCCAGAACCCGCCCGTTGGCGCGAGGATCGTCCGCTGGAGCCTTCGTCGCTCGAGGACAGATTGCTGCCCGAGCCTGGCATCGAGTAGTCGCAGACGCCATCGCCATTCGAGTCCCGATAGTGATGGCACCGTCCGGGATAGGGATCATGGACCAGGCCCTGAGGACAGGCAACCCCGCTTTCTTGCTCCGCCGTCGTGAACTGCTCGCGGCTCTGGCTGACCTCGACCGGGCTGCATGATACCCAGCGCCGTGAACGACTTGGTCACCGAGGCAAGGGAGGCCGGCGAAGGACAGTGGCTTCTCTTTCTTTGTCGCCGCCGACCGGCGCAGGAGGGCGTGCAGCCGGGCCACCAGTTCGGCCGGGGCGAAGGGCTTGACCAAGTAGTCATCGGCGCCGCTCTCCAACTCCTCCACCCGATCTTCGATGGCATCGCGGGCGGTGAGCATTAGGATGGGCGTTTCGTCGCCGTCCGCCCGCAGGCGGGCCAGAACCTCGACGCCATCCAGTTCCGGCATCATCCAGTCGAGCACGATGGCCTCAGGTCGCTCAGTCGCCACCTGGGCCAGCGCCTCCTGTCCATCCCCGGCCGTCACAACGCGGAATCCCTCGTAGCTGAGGGTCCGGCGCAGCATGTTCAGGAGCTTGTGGTCATCGTCGGCAACGAGTATGGTGATCACGGTCCATTCTTCCTTGTCCCTTTCTGCCAACTATTATACCGTCGTTTGGCACCAGTGTGGAGCCTCCCACTGCGCGGCTGAAATGTACAAACCGGTGGGAGTTACTTCTGCCCGGTCACCGTGAGAAGTGCGCAGCGTATGCGAGCGCCGAAGCGGTCTCCCAAGGCTACTCGCGCCCAGCGTGTGCCCGGACGCGGGCAACGGCACCCACATTCCAGTGTAAGGCTGGCACCTGAGCCCTGCCTGAGAGAAAGCTGAGAAAATGCTGAGAGAAGGTCCGGACGCAGGGCGGTCCCCTGTACACAGCAGCGACCCTGTTGGCACATTCCTCCGCCCCTGGGCAGATAGCCTACAGGCCATGTTTCCGAGCCAGAATACGAACGATGTCCCTGGCACAATCCTGTCCCACCCGCGACCGCTGCCACGGGTGGACCTGTAGCCGGCATGCGAACTTGCTGCAGCGGCCCATTGCTGATACAATGGGATCCCGCCAGCGGATCTAGCGGCCCGTAATACGGATGGATTATGTCGACAGCACGCTTCAAGAGGAGGATTTATGAAGAGCTATCGCAAGGAACTGTGGTTCAATGTCCCCAGCCGGCGGGCGTTCATCAACATCACGCCCCAGGTAAATGAATGCCTGCGCGAGAGCGGCATCCAGGAAGGGCTGTGCCTGGACAGTGCCCTGAACATCACACCCCGCATTTCCATCAACGACGCCGCCGGCCCAGACGCCGGTTGCACAACCGCACCGGCCAAGCTTGCCGTAGGCAAGCCCCTGTACTGAACAAAGTGACAGGAATGCCGACGCGCGCCTGAAGCGGAATGCAACTCGCAGTGTTGCGCGTGATGGGCCGGGAAGTGGTGGTGGCGGTCACCGAGGGTCGCTTGGGCTTTGGTACGTGGGAGCGGATCTTTTGCGGGGAGTTTGACGGCCGGCGTCGGAAGCGGGTGCTGGTCAAAATCATCGGGGAGTAGAGACGCTCAGAGCTATCCTGGCAAGGGCGGGTGATCCCCTTCCATCTTGAGCCCCTCACGCGGAATATTGAACCGTACCGGAGAACTATCCCCAC
>JASFOV010000211.1:0-7559 GCA_050116355.1 Anaerolineae bacterium | reverse complement strand
TTGCCCGGGCGGCTCGCATGGGTCGCCGGCTGGGCGCCCAGCTTCGTGCGTCGCTGGAAGAGTTGCCCAACGTCGGCGATGTGCGGGGCACCGGTATGATGTGGGCTGTCGAGTTCGTCGCCGACCGCGCGACCAAGGCGCCCTACCCGCCTGAGGCTCACTTTGCCGATCGCGTGTGTACTGCTTGTCGGGAACAGGGGGTCCTGTTCTATCCCGGACACGGCAGCGCCGATGGTGTGCGCGGTGACCACCTCATGGTTGCGCCGCCGTACGTGGTGACCGAGGCGCAACTAGAGGTGATCGTCACGACCTTAGCCGAGGCGGTGCGACAAACCGCGCCTATGTAGAGACGGTAGCCGGGAACAGCCAAGACCGGGCTGTCCCGATTCCGCCGGCTGCCGGCGGACTTCAGGCCATTGAAAAGTCCAGGAACTCGTCCGGTGCGCGACTGCCGTGCCCGGTATAGATCCGTAGTCGGCGGGCATCCAAGTCGAAGAGCACGGTGCACAGCGTCTGATCTTGATCCGGGGGTGTGGCCGTGCGATAAAGGGGATACCGCTCGTTTGCCTGGTCGCCCAGCAACGAGAGTATCCCTTCTGCATCGCTGGGGGGCGCCGACTGCAAGATCTCGGTGGCGCGCTGAACGCGCGCCTGGCTGGAAGGGCTGACGACCTGCTCCACATCAGTCAACTGCAAGTAGTGATTGGCGTGGAAATAGGCGCCGTGGATCTCGTGAAGGTGGTGGGCCACTGGCGCTACCTCGACGTGCACGAGCCGCCGTTCGGGGATCGAGCCGATCGTGTAGCTAAAGCCGGAGGCGCGGCCGGGGACGGTGATCCGTTTGACGGCGTCATCGAGGGAACGGGCCTCGAGCAGGGAGCGCGCCAAAAAGTGCCGGCCCAGGCCGACCTTGGTTACCTGGGGCGTGACATTGTCGACGGAGAAGCAGACGCCCGCCGCATTGTAGCCAAAGGTATGGCCGCACAGAAAGCCGGGGTAAGAGAGTGCTGTGAAAGCGGGCTTGCCCTCTATCCGGGCGCGGGTCAGGTACAGGTTCCCCTCAAAGGCCGGCGATCCATCTTCGTTGTGGCCGATCAGCGCCGCGTCCCCGGTAAGCAATGCACAATCGGAGCAGCCGCGGACTTGATCGCGTAGGTAGCCTCGATACTCGCCCCGCATGTTGGCCAGAAACAGTTCCTCGAAGGGCCGCCCGGCGCCGTGCGCTATCCCCTCCAGCTCGGTTACATAGTCGGGATAGCGGGCACGGTTCAGGCGAAGGAGCGCCTGGTAGCGCTCCTCTCCTTGGGGGCTATCGTGGTAGGGCAACATTCGCTCTTGCAGGAACGAATAGTTGGCCAGCGCCCGCCGGATCTGCCGGGCGAAGCGCTGGCCGATGGCTAGCCCAATTTCGTAGTGCGATCCTTGGATTTCGATCTGGTCGATTTTGCTCATCTGTTGGCAGACTGCTGAACCGGTGAGGCCTGATTATTCCTCGAGGTGGCTCTCCCGGACATCGAGGATGGTGACATCATCCAAGCCCTTAAGCAGGGCCATGGCATCATCCAGGGATAGGTACCGTACCTTGAAAATGAGGTTGGCCTTGAGCGGCTCGGGTGAGGGATAGGCGCCTCCTCCCGCCAGCAAGCCACCCGCATCAGAGATGGCAGATGCCACCCGCGCCAGCTGGCCTTTTTCGTCGGGCACCTGAACCGTGATGCGTACGCCGGCCTGGCGCCAGCCCATGAGGTTGGACAGGGCGCCCAGTAGATCGATATCGGTGATGATGCCCACTAGGGCACCGTCACGCATCACCGGCAAGCAGCCGATCTTGTGGTCAATCATGATCCGGGCCGCTTCCTCGACGGTCATATCCTCGGTCACGGTGAACACCTTTTTGACCATGACATCACGGACTTGGATCCGGGAGAGTTGGTAGTTGATCTCCCAGATCGTCAAGCTGGACAATTCGGAAGGTAGAGCCCGGTTCAGGGCGTCGCGGGTGATGAGACCGACCAAGCCCTTAGCTTCGCGGACAACGGGTAGATGGCGTATGTTGTCCTCCTTCATGAGCCGTTGTGCCTGAGTGATGGGCATGTTAGGCTCGATGGTGACTGCGTGCGGTGTCATGATTTCTTTAACAAGCATAGCGTACCTCCATGGATGGTATTTGCTGCTGGGTCCGGCGCGGGATTAGACCCAGAACGCCTTCTTCAGATCGGTGAACTCTTCCACGGGTCCCTCGAAGCGGTTACGGCCAAGCTCAAGGACATAGACGTAGTCGGCGATCTTGAGCGCTTGCCGGATCTCCTGGTCGACTAGAACAATGGTCATCTCCTCCTGATCGCGCAGTTGTACAAGCATGTTGTACACTTCTTCCGATAGCAGCTTGGCCAGGCCAGCGGTGGGCTCGTCCACCAGGATCACCTTCGGATCAGTCATCAATGTCCGGCCCACTTCGACCATGCGCTGCATGCCACCGGAGAGCTCGCCCGCCTTGGACTTGCGACGCTCTTTGAGTACGGGAAAGCGCTGATAATTCTCCTCGAGCTTGCGCTGGATGCGGTCTTTGTCGTTCCTGAAGGTCCACCCGCCAAGCTCGAGGTTTTCCTCTACCGTCATCCAGCGGAAGATGCCCGGTTGCTGGGGGATGTAGGAGATGCCCTTGTCGATCCGCTTGTGGGTGGGGATGCCCAATATGCTTTGTCCTTCCAGAAGCACCTCCCCCGAGTTTGGGGCGAGAAACCCGTAGACGGCTTTGAGTAGGGTGGATTTACCCACGCCGTTAGCCCCCAGGACGGTAGTGATCTTGGCTTCGTGGGCGGTGATTGAAACACCCTGGAGGATGTTTAGGTCCTTGTAATAGCCGACGTATAGATCTTTGACCTCAAGCATCGTTGCCCTCCGATCCGGCCACGCCTGGGGGTGCGATGATCTCCGTCCCTTCTTCCTCTTCCTCCTCGCCCAGGTAGGCCTCGATGACGTTGGGGTCCTGCCGGACCACTTCTGGATTGCCGTCCGCGATCAACTCGCCGAAATTCAGTACCAGAAGGCGCTTGCTGAGGGCAAAGATCGATTCCATATCGTGGCTGATGATGATGAAGGCCTTGCTCTGGCCATGGACGACCTCGATGTACTCGTAGATCGTTTCCATCAGTTTGGGATGTACGCCGGCAAAGGGCTCATCGAGGATGATGATGTCCGGGTCGAGCATCAGCAGCCGGCCTAGCTCGAGCAGTTTCTGTTGCCCACCGGACAGGCTACGGGCATAGTCGCTGGCCAGGTGCTCGATGGTGAGAAACTCGAGGACCTCCATGGCTTTGTCGTAGAAATCTCGCTTTCTCTTGGCCGGGTGGAGGGCCATCGCGGGCACATACATATTCTCCAAGACGGTCATGCGCCGGAAAGCGCGTGTCACCTGGAAAGTGCGGCCCAAGCCCCGCCGTGCGATTTCGTGGGGGGGCAGGCCGTCCACACGCTCGCCATTCAGCCACACTTGGCCGCCCGTTGGCTTGTATACGCCATCCAAGACATTGGTGAGCGTGGTCTTGCCGGCGCCGTTGGGTCCAATCAAGCCGATTAGTTCATTGCCCTCTATTTTGAACCGGACGCCATTAAGGGCCTGGATCCCGCCGAAGCTCTTGAAGACGTCGCGCACTTCGAGTTCGATCATGATTCACCCTCCGTCGTCTGCGCCCGCTTGGCCACGGTCTCCTCGCGCGCCCGTTTCATGAACAGCCGGTCGATGATGGGATAGATCAGGCCGTTCTGGGCGAAGCGCAGGGTGAACATCAAGAGCAGCCCAAAGGCCGCATAGCGCCAGGCGCCGAACTCGATCTGCACTCCAAAGATGGTGACCTCACGCAGCAATTCCAAGCCGATGCGCGTGAGAAAGGCGCCAATGGCCGCGCCTAACAAGCTTTCGATGCCGCCGATGACGGCCATGGCGATCACCAGGGACATCTGCAAGATCTCGATGGTGTTGGGCGTAACGATGCCCACCTGGTGGTAGAACACAGCCCCGGCCAGTCCGGCGATGAGGCTGGTGATGACAAAGATGAGCACTTTGTAGAGGACTACATTGACCCCCATGGCCGAGGCCGCCTCTTGATCCTCACGCATGGACCGAAGGAAGAGGCCGATGCGCGAACCGGCCAGCCAGTACATGAAAGCCATGCCACCCACTAATAGCACCAGCATGACATAGTATTCTTGGGTGCCGGTGATCTCGGCCCACAGTTTGCTGAGCTGCAGGCCGTTGCTGCCTTCAGTGAACTGAAATTCTGTCAGGAGTACAATGCGGAGCAGCTCCGAGAAGGCGATGGTGAACAACGCCAGGTAGGCGGCCCGCAGCCTCAAACAGAGGAAGCCGATGATCAGGCCTACAACGCCAGCCAACAGCGTGCCGGCGATGATGCCCTGCAGCGGTGTCGCGCCCAGGTCACGTGCCAGCAAGCCGGTCGTGTAGGCGCCGATGCCGGCAAACGCCATATGGGCGAAGGAGAATTGCCCGGCGATACCGGCCAGCAGCGTCCAGCTGGAGGCCAGGATGGCGTAAAAGAAGGCGCCCGTCACCACTGCCATCTGGTATGGTGAGTCTTTGAGATAGAGCGGGGCTGCAACCAGCAGCCCGACGAGCACCACGGCTGCGATCCAGCGTAGATCGATTCGCAGTTTCATGATGGCTCCCTCCCAAACAATCCGGTGGGACGCACAAGCAGCACGATGGCAAAGATGAGCAGACCAAAGGCCGTCCGGTACGCGGCGCCCTTGCTGGGATCAGGGTAACAACCGGCTCCCAGCGCTTCTACCAAACCGATAATCAAGCCGCCAAAGAGCGCGCCGGGAACGGATCCCAGGCCGCCCAAGACGATAATCACGTACGAACGGGTAGAAGCCGCCATGCCGACCCAGGGCACCCAGGTGAACACCGGGATCAGCGCCGCCCCCGACATTCCGGCCAGCATACAGCCAATGCCAAAGGCCAAGGTGTTCATACGCAAGGGGTTGATGCCGGTGACAGCGGCTGCTTGCTTGTCCATGCTAACCGCCCGCAGCGCTCTGCCCGTCCAGGTACGATTCAGTAGATAGATCAACAACCCGATCAGGAGGAACCCAACCGCGGCGGCAATCAGCCGGTTCGGGATCAGGACCAGCGGGCCGAGGCTCAGGCTGCCGGCCTGCAGGTAGGTATCGGTCTTTTGGGAGAAAGGACCAACCAGGGCTAGCACCGTGTACTGCAAAAAGAAGCCGAAGCCGAAAGTGACCAAGATAGCGTACTCACCTGGACGCTCCACCCGGCCCAGGTGCATCGGCCGCAGGAAGCCACGCTCGAAGGCGATGCCGACCAGCATGGTCACCAGACCGGCAACCGGCACACCGATAATGGGATTGATCACAATGCCCAATCTCTCGGCAAAGAGCAGCAATAGGTAGTACGACACATAACCGCCCAGCATGTAAAACTGGCCGTGGGCAAAGCTGATGATCCCCTGCACTGAGTAGATGAGGGTCAAACCCACGGCCATCAGGGCATAGATGGAGCCGATGATCAGGCCGTTAGCGGCCTGATTGGCGACATAGGTGGCATTGGTGACGCACAGGTTCTCTGGCTGCACCTGTGTGAAAAGGATGTACAGCTGCAGCGCGGCCAGGAGGCCCAATCCCCAGCCCCAATACCATTTGTTCAGTTCGGGCGTCCAGATCCAGAGGGGGACCACGGCCAGGGGGCCAAGCGTCAGCCCGCCCAGCCCACCGATAAGCCTGGCTTGGGAATCATCCAATCCTTTGCGCCGGTAGATCTTGGGCAATTGCCAAGCCCCAATTGCTGCCCAGACCGGCCCAGCCACAACCAGCCATATGACAAACACTGTCATCTGGTTTCGACCTCCTTTGGCCTTGACAAGTAGGAGCGCATATCAAATGCGCTCCTACTTGTCTATGAACCGTAGATGATCGCTACGGTGTCGTCCCGGGGACGATGTACGTTGTGCCGTGGGTTTGGTAGACCTCCGGCCAGATGACGGCCGCGTCTTTCCAATCCTGGTTCGGCTCAAAGTACTGGATCAGAAGGACGGCCGGGTCGGGCCACTGGTGCCACATATAGTCCGGCACACTGCCATCATCGGGCAGAGGATTCTTGCTGGTATACTGGAACCAGTAGCGACCCTGGGCTAGCGTGATGTCGGTGTCCTCGATGGCATCGATGAGAGCACTGGGCTCGATGGTCCCGGCCCGCTCGAGGGCATCGGCCAAGATCCAGACGCTGTCATAGGCCTCCAGGGCGTAGCTGGGTGGATCACTCTCGAACTGAGCCTTGTACGCCTCAGCCACACGCTCGGTGGTATCGTTGTACAAGCTGGGCGGTAGACCGACCAGGGAGAAGACGTAGTAGTTGCCGTTGGGCACGCTTTCCCAGAACTCGGGCTGGATGGCTACCTGGTTGGCGGTGCCGATGGTGTCCTCAGTAGGAGCCACGCCTAGTGAGGTCATCTGCTGCTCCAGGTTGTAGCTGGACTCGCCGGTGACGGCCACGCGGATGGCGTCCGGCAGCGGGTCCAGGGCTTGGATGCGGGTCAGGATGGGCAGATAGTCTTCTGTGCCCAACTCGACGTAGAAGAGCCGGTCCTCGTCGATGGGGATACCGACATCTTGCATAAAGGCCATATCGCTTTCCGCTTGGCCGATGCCATAGTCGGTGTTCTCAGCGATGATGACCGGGTTCTCGACGCCAACCGCCGCGTACCAGTCAGCCATGGCCCGCGAGTTCATGGAGGAAGCGGGTGCGATGCGGAACACCTCGGGGTAGCCAGAAGCGGTGATAGCGTCCGACCAGGTCTCGGAGAAGAGACAGGGGACCCCGTACTCGTGGCAGACCTCCAACTCCGCCATGCCGACGGCGCTGTGATACTCACCAGTGATGGCCACCACGTTGTTCTCGGTGATCAGGCGCTCGACGACGGCGGCGCCACGTTCGGGCAAGCCCTCGGTGTCGGCAAAGATCAACTCGATGGGTTTGCCCAGTACACCTCCCTCGGCGTTGATGTCCTGCACGGCCAGGTTCATGGCGAACTGCATGGCAATGCCGCCGACCACGGTGCCCGGCGCCGAAAGGGGCCCCACACCACCCACGCGGATGGTATCGCCCTCGATCTCGGGTTCGGGCTGTGGCGCGACTGCAGCCGGTTTCTCCTCGTACTCGACGTATGCTGTGCCGTGGGTTTGGTAGACCTCCGGCCAGATAACGGCGGCTTCCTTCCAATCCTGCCCCGGCTCAAAGTACTGGATCAGGAGGACAGCCGGGTCGGGCCACTGGTGCCACATATAGTCCGGCACACTGCCGTCGTCAGGAATGGGGTTCTTGCTAGTGTACTCAAAGTAGTAGCGGCCCTGAGCCAGCGTGACGTCGGTGTCTTCGAGGGCATCGATGAGGGCAGTGGATTCGGTCGTGCCGGCCCGCTCGAGGGCGTCGGCCAGGATCCAGACGCTGTCGTAGGCCTCCAGGGCGTAGCTGGGCGGATCGGTCTCAAACTGAGCCTTGTAGGCCTCAGCCACGTGCTCGG
>JASFOV010000210.1:0-7572 GCA_050116355.1 Anaerolineae bacterium | reverse complement strand
AAAGTAGAACCATAGCACCGCGTTGTAGGCCAGGATGCCCAGACCCACCGCATACAACGGGACGGGTGGCAAAGGCACATCCAAGATCGAAGTGGCGATCCAGGTCGTAAGCAGGACAGCCAGCCCAGCGATCCACCGCAACCGGATCTCCAGAATACCGATGGAGGAAAACCAGCGCAGCTGTATCTGCCAGGCAGCCCGCCCGCTTAGGTCCAGTTCCGCCGGGACATCCGGCAGCACCTCCAGTGCTCTTTCCATCTATCCCTGCAGCAGCTCCTCAACCTTCTCCAGAAGCGCCCTCGGCTCCA
This sequence comes from Anaerolineae bacterium, assembly GCA_050116355.1. GTDB lineage: Bacteria > Chloroflexota > Anaerolineae > JAAYZQ01 > JAAYZQ01 > JASFOV01. Next base: position 7,264 of record JASFOV010000210.1, on the reverse strand, counting down.
GCGGTTTCTCTACGAACGTGTCAACCGGCAAATAGTCCTCCTCCGGCTCAAACCGGAGAGGCGTGGTAGTATGGATGGCCGTCACCATCAAGATCGGTATGTCACGGTAAGCTGCATACTCCGACCCAGCCTCGGGGCTTCGCAGCTGCAACGACACCTGGAAGCCTTCCGTTGTATAATCCATCATCACATCCAAGATGATCAGATCCGGATTGACCTCTTTAACCTTGCTCAAGCCCTCTGCACCGCTGGCAGCGCCAAAGACCTGGTAGCCGCTGGCCTCCAGCGTCAGCCGGACCACCTCGACCAGATCTGGATCGTCGTCAATGATGAGAATCTTTTCATCGGCCATTATTTGTACCTCCATTAGGTTGCAACCCAACAGCCACGTGTCATCAGTCCAAGAGTTCGAGCCTGTCCAAGATGGTTTGGGTTATCGCCGGCACAGCCGCTTGCACGTCAGGCGTCAGGCCGGCGTTCCACTGCATACTGGCCGGCTGGACCCCCACGATCAGCACTTCATCAGGCAGACAGTCAAGTGCCTGCGCCAGTAGGAGCGCATCGCGCACGCCGGCACCGTGCACAGAGAGATGGTCATCTGCACCCCTCAGGCGCGCCTGGGCCAGCGGTAGGCACACAAACTCCCCCGGAGCCCGGCCCAGGCTGGCCGCATCGACGAGCACCACACGCCGGCGGTCCTTCATCAAATTGACCAACCCCAGGCCCATGGTACCGCCATCAACCACCTCCACGCCCTCTGGGAGAGCTAGCGCGCTCAGGCTCTCGACCACACGCACGCCCACCGCATCGTCACCCCGCAACGGATTGCCCACGCCGATGATTAGCGTTGGCCGCCGGGCCACAAGCGACGAATCCCGTCCATCTTCAGCCCGGGGACAGCCGTTGCCGGCTCCGGATGCACCACCCCCTTCCATTACACAAACTCCACGTCGAGAAAGTGCGTCGAGCAAGAGATGCACGGATCATAGGCCCGGATCAACATCTCCATCATGTGCGTAATCTCTTCCCGGGGCCGGTCCAGGATCTGGGGCACCAGGGCGCGCATATCGGCTTCCATATTGCCATAGTTCTGCCCGGTGGGAATGACACAGTTGGCCTCTTGGATCTTGCCCTCGTCGTCGATGACATAGTTGTGGAACAGAATGCCCCGCGGCACGTCGCACGAACCGACGCCTTCCCCACCTTGGCCCTGGAACTCGTAGCGTGGCCCTTCTTCGATCCCCCGGTCGACCAGTTCGTCGATCAGCCGGATGCTGTCCTCGATGCAGTGAACCATCTCGATGGCTTGGGCCGCACTATTCAGGAAACTATTCGTGACAACCGGCTCCATACCCAATGTCTCCGCTGCGGCTTTGGCCCGGGGATGCAGCTGATCGTAGTTGTTGTTGAAACGCGCCAGCGCGCCAACCATATAGCTCTCGCGATTGTGCTTGGTGTGCTTGGCCGTCGAGTGCGGCACCAGATACTCGTTGGTCACCTTGCGATACTCGGGGATCTCGTACACAAAGCCGTCAGTCGTGGCCACGCGGCCATCGATAAAGGCGTACTCCTCCTCCTTCTGCAGCGAGACATATTCGGTCTCGCGCTCAAAAGCAGGCCAGGGCAGCCGCGCCAGCAAAGCGATCGTCTCGTCCATGTCCTCGCGAGCGGCCACCAGGCGCTTCCGCATCTCCAGCAGCTCCTCGATGGTGGGCAAATGCGTAAAGCCCCCCACCGTCATGGCGATGGGATGGGTATGCCGCCCTGATATCATCGCGCATAGGTCACCTGATAGTTGCTTGATGCGCAGCGCCCGCTTGACCACTTCTGGATGGGAGCTGGCCAACGGCAGCACGCTGCCTACCCCCAAGAAATCAGGGGCCACCAGCATATAGACGTGCAGCACGTGGCTGTCGATAATCTCGCCATGGAACAGCAATTTGCGCAGCAGTTCGGTCTGCTCCGAGACCTCCACGCTCAACGCGTTCTCGGTTGCCCGCAGCGAAGCGGTCGCGTGGCCTGTGGCACAGATGCCGCAGATGCGCGAGGTGATGTGCGAAGCCTCGTGATAGGGTCGCCCCCGCAACATCGCTTCGAAGAAGCGCGGCGCCTCGACAATCTCCAACTGGCACTTGAGCAGCTCGCCGTTTTTAACGTCGACCACGATGTTGCCATGACCCTCGACACGGGTCAGGTGATGTACATTGACACTTACATTGGTCATAGTTCTCTCCTCAATCCCAGACCTAACCACCGGCCATCTGCGACGGATCATATGCGTTGAACATGGTCATCTTGGACATCAACTCCTGCACGGTCAAGCCCGCCTTGGTCAAGACGTCCTGCATCGCGTTCTCATTTGGGTTCGGAATGAGGCCCCGGCACCCTTCGCAGCCATCACCGTATGTTGGACAGATAGCGCCGCAGCCAGCGCGGGTAATAGGTCCCAAGCAGGTGCCGCCTATATCAAACAGGCAGACGTTCTCCTTTAACTTACAGTCCACGCACTGTGGGTAATCGGGAATGGCTGGCGCTTTGCCCAACAGTACGTTCTTGACCACGTCGAGGAACTCGTTGCGGTCGATAGGGCAACCAGGAACCACCGCGTCCACCGGGATGACGGCCGCTATCGGTCGGGCCGGATACGTATCATACCACTCCCATTGCTCGCCATAGACATACTGGCGCACATCCACCAACGAGGGCTGGATGTTTTTCAGCGCATTGACGCCCCCCGTGTGGGCGCAGGCGCCCAGGGCGACCACGATCGCCGCTTGTTCGCGGATCTCTTTGAGACGTGCCTCGTCCTCCTTCCGCGTACACGAGCCTTCGACGAAAGCGATCTGATAGTCTTGGCCTTTTTCGGTCATCGCCTCCCGGAACTGCACGATCTCCACCATCTCCACCAGCTCCAGGTGGGTCTGCAGACTATCGACCACGGTGAGTTGGCAGCCTTCGCAGCAGGCGAAATCAAAGAATGCGACCTTGGGTTTCCCGTTTTCGGCCATTATAGCGCTTCCTCCAATCCTTTGACGTCGGCATAACAAAAGACCGGCCCGTCTTGGCAGCAGTACAGATCGTTGATCTGGCAGTGCCCGCACTTGCCCACGCCGCACTTCATACGCCGTTCCAGGGAGAAGTAGATTTGGGCCTCGGGGATCCCCTTGCCCAACATCTCCATCAACACAAAGCGGTACATGATCGGCGGCCCGCAGGTCGCTGCGATCGTGTTGCGCGGGTTGATCGTGATCTTGGGAAACAGGGTCGTGATCACCCCCACGTGCCCCTGCCAGGTCTCATCCCCCCGGTCAACCGTCATGTGGAACTCGACATCGTCACGCCCGGCCCATTCCGCGAGCTCCTCATGGAAGAGGATCTCGCTCGGTTGTTTGGTGCCGTACAGGACAATGACCCGGCCAAAGGAACCCCGTTGGTCCAGAATCTCGTTGATAAGCGACCGCAGCGGCGCCAGTCCCAACCCGCCCGCGGCCAGCAGCACATCCTTGCCCTTCATCTTGGCCACAGGGAAGGGATTGCCAAAGGGCCCTCGGATGCCAAGGGCGGCGCCGGGCTCGAGCTGGTGCATGGCCCGCGTCACATCCCCGACCTGGCGCACGCACAGTTCAAAAGTGCCGTTGCTGCGGCTGGGCGAAGAGCTGATCGAGATCGGCGCCTCGCCGATCCCCAGCAGCGAGACCTCCACAAACTGGCCAGGCTCGTTGCCCAGACTCTGCCCCCCGGGCATTTCGACGGTGAACAATCTCTCCAGCTTGGTCATGGGCTCTACGTCCAGCAGACGGCCCATCACCGGCAGATAGACCGGTTGATCGAATGCAGTAGTCATCTTCGCTTCACCTCCTAGCACCGCGCCCCATGCAGCTTGTTAAAAACATCAACCGGACTGATATCTACCAGACACGAGCGGGCACAGCGGCCGCAGCCGGTACAGCCCAGCTCACCATACTTCTCCAACAAGTACCGTCCCTTGCGCATGAAACGGTGGCGCAGACGCGCCGCCTGGTGCTCTCGAAAATTCTCGCCGCCGGCGACCCGCGCAAACTCATCCAGCTGGCACGAGTCCCACCGGCGCCATCGCTCGCCCGCTTCCAGCGTCAGCTCGACCTCGTCGTAGACGTTGAAGCAGAAACAAGTCGGACAGACCAATGTGCACTGTCCACAGGCCAGGCAATCCTCGGCCAATTTGTCCCACAGCTCACTGTCATACGATTGGCTCATCAGCGGCGCCAGCTCATCCACATCGAACTCCAGCTTGTAGGTAAAGTGGGGCCACTTGGCGCCCAAGACCCTAGTGAGCCGTTGCATATCCGCCTCGGTGGCCGGTTGGGCGCCGTCGTGCTCCGTCAACAGGCGCCTACCCGCCGGAGAGCCAACATCCACGGCATAGGCGTCGCCCAGATCGGTCAGATGCAGGTCGTAGCCATTGCTCACGCTGAGTGTGCCCATGCTCTTGCAGAACGAATGCTCGTCACAGGGCTGCAGGCATTCAATGCCCACCAACAGTGTGTTCTTGCGCCGCTCCAAATAGTAAGCATCCGGGTAGCCCTCGCTGAACGCCTGGTCCAAAATGCGGATCCCATGCAGATCGCATGTGTGCACGCCCAGCATCACCGTCGGTGGGGCCTCAAAATCGACCTCCACCACGGGCTGGCCCGTGCGCGTGAAGGTCATCAGCCGCTCCTCTTGGGGCTGCAGATACTTTTTCGGCGGCAAGATTGAAGTCGGATAGTCTAGCCGCAGTTCGGCAGGGTCCGCTATCTCGCCAAAGACAAAGTGGGCACCTTTGGCCACGGGCCCCACCACGCGATACCCCCCCATCCATCCGGCGATCAGTGGCGCCATCGACTCTTTATCAATTACCCATAAGCTCATTCCACCCTCCTTGTGAGCGTGACGGCTGGCAACGGTGCCAGCCTGGTGCAACCAAGAGAAAGGCCCGGCGATATCCCGGGCCGGCAAGTACCGATCCTGCTGGAAATTTGGAATACGTAGAGTGTCTGAGAAGGGAAACTGCCCGCCCGCGAGGCCACCTCGCGCCAGGAGCCAACATACAGGTCAGAAGAATTCACCACAACCCACGTCATTCCCAAAACGAGCATCCACCTTCGGCTGCCAGAACCGGCGCCCATCGCCGGCTACACTGCAAGTGTCCAGGATTGCCTGCCCTGTCCGTTGGTCGGCCCAAGCCCTGCTGCCCTTGTGATATTTTTCTCAATAAGAAGCGGCATACTGCACCCTCGACTGCCTGATTATACCATATCCCTGTACACTTGTGAATAGGGTATACACCCCATTTTTTGGGGGAAGCGGAGGGAGACTGGCTGAGATTGTCCAGCCCTAGCCAACCAGAGCGGGTGAGCTCAATCCCCTGACCAACAGCAGAGGTGACCTAACAGATCCGGGGCAACTGCTCCCCCACCAGCATGTCCACGATGCGACGCGCTCCCAGCGAAGTGCGCATCACCAGGCGCCCCGGGTGCGATTCGGTCACCTGCCCGATGATGGCTGCATCGCGGCCGTAGACGTGATCCCGCAGTTGGGTCAGCGCATCGGCGGCGGCCTCCGCCGCCACCACCACTACTACCTTACCTTCATTGGCCACGTACAGGGGATCCAATCCCAACAGCTCACAGGCCGCCCGCACAGCGTCGCGCACCGGGATGGCCGTCTCCTCGATCTCGATCCCTACACCGGACCGCTCCGCCAGCTCGTTGAGGGCCGTCGCCAAACCACCCCGCGTGGGATCGCGCAGGCAGTGGAGCGTTCCCGCAGGCAGCGCATCGAGCAGAGCGGCGACCAGGCCGTTAAGCGGGGCGCAGTCACTCTGCAGCGGGCTGTCAAACTGCAGACCCTCGCGCTGGGTCATGATCGTCATCCCATGATCGCCGATGGTCCCACTCAAGATCACGACGTCGCCGGGTTGGGCGAGGTCGCCGGCGATCCGGACGCCGGGCGCCACCACACCCACGCCCGCTGTGTTAATAAACAGCTTGTCAGCGCTGCCTCGGTCAACCACTTTAGTGTCGCCGGTCACGATCTGCACGCCCGCATGCCCGGCCGTCGCCGCCATCGAAGCCACAATGCGCTCCAATTCGGCCAGCGGCAGGCCTTCCTCGATGATAAACCCGGTACTGAGCCACAGCGGGCGCGCGCCGCTCATGCTCACATCGTTGACCGTGCCGCACACGGCCAGTTTGCCGATGTCACCCCCCGGAAACACGAGAGGGCTGATCACATAGCTATCTGTCGAAAACGCCAGGCGGGCCCATGCCCCCTCGTCCTGACCAGAGTCGCCCCAAGGCACAACCGCCGCATCGTCAAGCCGAAGGAGGGTGGGATTCTCAAAATAACGGACAAAGAGCTGTTCGACCAAATCATGGCTCAGCTTGCCGCCCGAGCCGTGGGCCAAGAGGATCACATCACCGCTCATACCGGCTCCTGTCCAAACTGGTAGTAGGCTGCACAGGCCCCTTCCGCCGAGACCATGCACGGGCCGATGGGCCGCACCGGGGTACACGCCTTGCCAAAGAGCGGGCACTCGGGCGGCCGGACGGTTCCTCGCAGCACATCGCCACACAGACAGCCCTTGTGCTCCCGTACCGGACCGGGATCGACATCATACAAGCGACTGGCATCAAAGTCGGCGAACGTCGCACGCAGATGCAGCCCGCTATCGGGGACCACGCCCAACCCTCGCCAGTCAGCCGCACCGATCTCAAACACCTGCTCCAAGACCGCCAGCGCCGCCGGATTGCCCTGCGGTGTCACACTGCGCGCATACGAGTTGGCCACGGCCGGTTGGCCTTCTTCCACCATCTCGATCAGATCCGCCACCGCCCGCAGGATATCCAATGCCTCAAAGCCGGCCACCGCGACCGGCACGCCATAGTCTCGCGGCAAGAACTCCCAAGCCTGGCTACCGATGATCGTCGTGACGTGTCCCGGTCCGATGACGCCGTCAAGCGCCACCTCGCCGGCATTCAGGATGGCACGGGTGGCCGGCGGCGTTAGCTTGTGCAAGCTCAACACCGAAAAGTTGGCCAACCCCTCCGCCTGGGCCTGGAGGATGGCTGCTGCGATGGTCGGCGCCGTGGTCTCGAAACCGACGCCCAAAAACACTACCGGGCGCACCGGCTCCTCGACCGCAGCCCGGCGCGCGATCTCGAGCGCATCCCGGGTGGAATAGACCGGGCGCACGTCCGCGCCTGCAGCCTTGGCATCCTGCAAGCTCTGCCGGCTGCCGGGC
>JASFOV010000209.1:0-7579 GCA_050116355.1 Anaerolineae bacterium | reverse complement strand
AATCGAGGGCGACCGGGTGCGTGGCTTCCCCGCGCCGGGTGTGATGCACGGTGAGGGCATGCAGGGCCTGCACGGCCAGCTCGCGCAGCCTGGCTCGCTGGGCCAGGACCCACTCCTCAAAGGCTGGGGCCTGGCGGACGTAGAAGCCGTCAAGAAAGTCGCCACGGTAGAGCTCCACCGCCTCCGCCAGCCGCTCGATGGTGGGCTGGGCGGCGCCCTCCGCCGGAGAGGCGCTCCCCGCCAGCGACTCGAAGGCTTCCACGTCGAGCCAGTAGGAACTGTCCCGGTTGAGGGCGACGGTCTGGCGGGTGATGGCCAGGTGGGGGCCCACCAAGCGGCGGAGGTTGCTCAGCGCCTTGCGCAGGTTGTTCTGGGCGTTGGCCTCGGGCATCTCGCCCCACAGCAGGCCGGCCAGGGACGGGCGCAGGTGGGGCTGGCCAGTGACGGCCAGGTAGCAGAGCAGGGCCTGGACCTTGATAGAGGCGAAGCCGGTGACCGGAGTCCCGGCCCGGCGGATCTCCAGGGGACCCAGCAGTGCCAGTTGGAGTTCGTCGGCCATGGGATTTCCCTATCCACCAAGTCCGGATGGGTCTACCAGGGTGGGACCGCTATCTGCGCCATGTCCAGGAGTCCAGCCAACTCATGCTCGGTTTGGGGCTCCGCGCGACCCATCTGGTCTAGCCAGCGATGGCTGGCGTCGATGCAGGCATTGGGCGGCGATCTAGAGGTTTCGCTCGACGATGTCGCGGAGATAGGGCAATGCGATTATCAGAACGCCCATGCATTCCTGGTCCTACATGTTTATAGTGTAGCACATCCTAGATGGTTGTGCAACTGCGCGAGTGGGCGCAAGGGGACGGATCCCACTGGGTGTGACCCAGGTGGGCCCCCGCGCGGGCCTGGCACCTGATGGAGAAACCAGATAGAGATTGGACAATCGCGCAAAGCGAGAAGGCATACTGAGCATATCGCCCATACTGACCGCAGGACAAGCAGAGCAGTGCTGGATGCTTTCTCGCTGTTTATCCTCCATAGGCTGCCAAAGTCCCCTTCGACTGGCTCAGGGTGACTTTGGCTTACCTTGTTTGCAGAGTGATTATCCAGATTGGGTTTGGGAATGATTTAGGAATGATCGGTGGCTATAATGGGGGTATCTCATCAGAATTGGCCCAGTCTCAAAGACTGGACCAACTAAGGCTCGGGAGGTGGGCTCTGTTCGACAGGCCGCCGCGATACCGGACGTATATGCTGACGCTGTGGGAGGAGCGAGGGCGCGAAACAAGTGCCCCCGTGGTGTGGCGCTTCCGCCTGGAGGACCCGCGGACGGGGAAGCGGCGCGGCTTTGCGACGGTGGAGGGGTTGGTGGCGGCGCTGGAGGAGGAGATGAGTGAGGCGCGGGGTGGCCCCGCGCCTGGCGGCCCACGGCCAGGACCTGCCCCCGGCCCCCGTGAAAGCCAGGAGGGCAGGTAAAAGAGCAGGCGATGATCGATGATGACTCTGAACACGACCAAGGAGGGGAGAATGAAGACGATATTTGGCGCGAAACGGATTCTGACCTGTTGCCTGATTTTGACGGCATTGACCGGCTGTGGCAGCCAGGTGGCCCAGGTTCCCGAAGCTACGGACACGGCTCTGCCAGCCCCGGTCGCCTCGATTTCTCCGAGCGCGACCGCAGCACCGATAGCCACGGACACCCCGTTGCCGCCCACGGACACACCGATCCCACCCACCCCCACGCCGATTCCGCCTACCTCTACCCCAGAACCAACACCAACGCCCTCGCCCTTCCCCACACGGATACCCGCCCCCCGGTCGCGATGCGGGAACGGTTTGGTCTATGATAGCAAGTCCTCGTTGATCATCATGTTTGCGGGAGCAAGCGGAGAAGTTGTCTATCTAGGCGACACCTGGACCTATGATCCTCGTTTGGGTCAATGGAAGCAGATCGAGATTGCATCAGGAACTCGTCCGCCTCTCGTGACGACTGGAGCGATGGTCTACGATGCCGAGTCCGATCGGACCATTTGGCATGGTGGTTGGAGCCCAGAGAAGGGATGGATTCCTACGAGAGATACCTGGAGCTTTGACGCCAACAGCGGCACTTGGGAAAGGAGAGCACGTGGTCCGGCCGGAGGACTTGACCACCAAATGGCTTATGACTCCGAGTCGGACAAAGTGGTTTACTTTGGAGGAGTGCGTCCAAAATCGGATGCTCTGAGTCTGTTTGAGTTTCTGAGCCAAGGCGAAAAAATCGGGGCAACCTGGACGTATGATTGGAATACCGACACCTGGACAGAGATGGACCCCAGTCCAAGTCCATCCCCTAGATACGGCGCCGCAATGGCTTACCATCCCAAAGCCGATCGAGTCATCATGTTTGGCGGAGTATTTGACTACAGAAGTGAAGAGGATCGCCATGTCTGGGCCTACGATCTGAACACAAACACGTGGGAGCAGATGGGGGCAACAGAAGGCGTCCCGCTCGAAGGACTCGCGATGGCGTACGATGCAGAGTCCAACCTCATGGTGTTGTATGGAGGAGGCAATTTTAAAGACGGCGGTAACGGAACCTGGGTTTATCGCTTCGAGGAGGATGCTTGGACGAAAATGTCGCCCGAGCATACACCCGGCAAGATTGCCTGGCATGCTATGACCTATGTAGATGAAATCGATAGGGTGTTTTTATTTGGGGGTATGCTAAACGGAGATTACAACGCCAACCTGGCTGAACCCTGGCTGTATGATTACAACAACGACACCTGGGAGCCAATTCCACAGGACCGCTGACCGAAGCCCATCGGAGCAGTATCATCCGAGGCTGGCGCGGGGCGGAGACGAGGGCCAATGACCGGTTCCGGCATGCGCTTCAATGGTTTGCACGAAACCCGCCCTCATCTCGTGGTCGAAATCGGCACGGAATCCTCTCGGGCAGAGTCTCAGAGCTTGGGTGTAGAACTACCCGTAGAATGTCGTCCAGTTGCTTATGCGGTGACGGGCTCTCTCTCGGAGGAATCGATGGGCTCGGGCGACTGAGGCAAGAGATTCAACAAGGCGGGCGCCAGCAGCATGACGAGGATCCAGACCCAGCCGATCATCGCGCTGCCAACCTCGACCCAGCGGGTAGCCTCCGATGGAGAAACTGGGTATCCGGTTGGCCATTTCTGAAGAGGGATCAGCACCCACTTGGCGAGGGCTACGGTCCACATAGCCCCGGTAGCGCCACAAATGAGTGCCAGGATGCGCTGCGTTTGCTTTTTCGCCCGCAGATACAGCCACGCGCCCAGCGCCAAACAGCTCCAAGCCACGAGGTGCCACACGTTGGCGTGGTGGTATTCGTCGAACAGAAGCATGGTGCTGATCACGAGCCCTCCGTAGAGCAAAAAGGAAAGTTGCGTCCAGTCTGCCCGGATGCGCTGCCAAACACCGCGGGTATGGGGTAGCAATCGCAAAAGGTTGACCAGGATCAGCGCACCCCACGGGATCGAAAAGAAAACGATAAAGTCGAACACCGCCACGTAGAGTATGCGTATCGGCAGTGACCAGGACGATCTCGCTCCAAATGACTGGATGAAGACAGGGTATATCCACCCCCAGATGCCATCGTACTGGCTGAGAATGAAGCCCAACATCAGTACGAAGCCCAGGTAAGAGAGTGACCAGCGGGGCAACCCCTTGACGATGGCCAATCCAAGCGCAGAAAGCACGACTCCCAGCAAGAGAACTAGCACGGTGGTATCCACCCACCTGGGCAGGCTGTTACCGGTGGCTGCGAGACTGCCAAACAGGGGCCAGAGAAGGGGCAGCAAAAAAATGATCAGTGCAGCCAGCAGTTCGATGCGCGGCAGATGCTTTTCCTCCACGGATCCATTCGACGCCATCTCTCTTCTCCTTGCTCGCCGGTGCTCCCGTAAGACTGAACCGGGCCAGCCACGAATCTCGCGCCAGAACAGTCGCCAGGGCCGCTCCCCACTTTGACGCTGAGCTTCTGTCAGCGCTGTCGCGAAGACGTCCTGCATCTCATCGCCGAATTCGGCCCGAAACTCCGACGGATAGAGTGTTAGCAGAACGCGATAGACCCTCGTTGATAGGTCCGCCCAGACGCTCACAGCGTCTCCTCCGCGGTCTGGATCTGTGCCAGGTCGACCAGCTTGCGCAGCCTCTCGATCTCGGCGTTCAACACCCGCCGGCCCAACTCGGTGAGCGCGTAGGGTTTGCGCTTGCGCTGGATGTCGTTGGGCTGTGGATCGTCCACGCGCCGGATCCAGCCATCGTCGAGCAGACGTTTGATGGCCCCGTACAGCGTGCCGGTGCTCAACCGCACGCGGCCGTCGCTCAAGGCTTCAACCTCTTTCAGGATGGCGTAACCGTGCTTGGGACCGGGTGAAAGGCTCAGCAAGATGAGGAAGGTCGGTTCTCTGAGAGGTAGATGTGAAAGCATATCATTCATATGTGTCACCGTCCGATATGTCGGATACCGACATTATACCAGATAAAGTCATCATTGTCAAGACCTCAGTTGTGGTGATTACCCACAAGCTTGGTTGATGACCTTCCTGCGGGGCAACAGCGACGTTCTGGAAAGACTGGCCGTGGAGATGTATGCCCGAGGTCTGTCGACGCAGGATATTGAGGATGCGTTGGAAGAAGCAGCGGGTGATCGGTTGCTGAGCCGTACTGTGGTCAGCTAGATCACTGAGGTGTTGTGGGACGAGTATGAAGCATTCGCGGAACGCGACCTGTCGGGCTTTGAGGTCGAGTATCTGTTTTTGGATGCCGTGTACGAGTCGCTGCGGCAGCAGGGAGGAGGCAAGGAAGGTGTTCTGTGTGCCTGGGCGATCTGTGCCGATGGGCGCAAAGTCATGCTGCACCTGGCGCTGGGCAACTACTCGGTTATACCCGTGTGCGGAGGCACCACCGCCTCCGCCTCCATCTCCACGAGGTATGCATCTCCGACAAGTGGAGCCTGCACCAAAGTGTTGGCTGGTCGAATCTCCCCAAAGCGCACACCATGGGCGCGAGCCACGGCCTCCCAGTCCGCCAAATCGCGCACATATAGGCGCGTCCGCACCACATCCTCCAAGCGACTGCCCAGCGATTGCAGCGCCCCCTCTACCTTGTCAATCACGAAATGGAGCTGAGCAGCCGCATCGGCTCCGCCAATGACTCGCTCGCCGTGTGTGGCCGTCGTGCCCGAAACCAGGATACGGTCGCCGTGCCGCACCGCCCGGCAGTAGCCGGCCAGTCCCTCCCACAGGGTGCCGCTCAACACCCGGCTCCAGCCATCCGTCCCTGATTGCACCGGGTACGGTGGCGGAAACGATTCGAGATGGTGACTCAAATCACCCGACGCGGTGAGGAATGGCGGCTTGCGGTACTCATCCCCACAATCTCCGGGAATGGGTTGGAGACGGGCCTGGGCCTCCTCGATCGCCGACCGGCTGGCTTCGTCCAGGGAGAACTGGAAAAGTCGCAGATTATCGTGAATATGCTCGCTTTCCCCGAGTCGACTACCGATGATGATTCCCCCGACCGCTGGCTCCTCGAGAATATAGCGCGAGGCGACATTGGCCATCGAAACCCCATGCTTGCGAGCCACACCCTCCACCGTCCGCAACAGACTCTGAAAGGCGTCCCAGCCACCGGCCACTTCGATGAACCGCCGGTACTTCATCTGCGACCAGGTTTGGTCGCTCTCCCCAGCCGGATCCGGTTTTCCGAGCCAGCGCTCCGTCAGAAATCCACCGGCCACCGTCCCGAATGCCAGGATCTGGATGTCGTGCTCAAGGCACAACTGGGTCATGGCATCCTTGGCGCGGCGATCGAGCAGCGAGAAGCAGACCTGGTTGGATACGATGTCGATCCCGCTCTGGATCGCAATCCGCAGGTGCGCCGTGTCAAAATTGGTCAAACCCAGGTGGGCGATCAGCCCCTCGTCCTTGAGCTCTTGCAGCCAGAACAGACAATCGAGCCAACTCGGATCGGCATAGCTCCAGGTGTGGAACTGCAGCAGATCGAGCTGCTTTGTCCGCAGCCGCTTCAGCGAGCGTTCAACGGCAGCCCGCACATCCTTGCGTGTGACCGGTCCCGGCTCGGGCACCCACTTAGTCAGGGTCTGGACTTCCTTATTACCCGTATACTGCTTCCGGAAGAGACCGGCAATCACTTCTGCCGATCCATAGTGATCGGCCATGTCAAACGTGGTGAAGCCGGCATCGACATAGGGCGCCATGGCCGTCGCGGTCGCTTCCAGATCCAGTTCGCGGTCGCCCCGTTCCATATCCGCGATCTGCCATAACCCCGTCAGCACGCGAGAGATGGTAAAGCCTGGCGCCAATTCGCAACGTTCTACAGTAGGATCCATATTCTGCTCCTGTCCTCCCAACTTTTGCGATTATATAGCAGGAAGGGGAAAGAGTCAACCCCGTCTGTGCCATCTTGGGGCGACCTCATCAATCCATAGGGACTAGGCGGAGGCATCCCGAGCCGGCTACCCGTTCTGATATTCTCTCTTTCCCCATACGACAATGTGCGCTCCTTACTTTGACAATTGCCTCAGGGCGTTGTATAATCGTGAAAAGCCATTTCATAGTTTTGGCCCTATACCGACAACCGTGGCGATGGAACAGCCAACAAAGCAACACGAGATCCGTGCAACATGCGGAACGAGTCTGCATCAGGATCGAGGCTCAACCGTCGTCAGGCAGCAGGCCCGAGCCAATCAAGAGGCTAGCCCCCAGCCGGTAGCACGGGGAGGATCGGAGGCAGGGATATGCACTACGACGAGATTGTCAACGAAGGATTACGGCTCCTGCGCGATGCCGGCATCGAACACTGGCTGAACCTGGGTGCCGAGACCCAATCCCAAAACCGCCTCAACCGGGAGTATATGGACGCCCTGACCTTTGAGATGCGGCTCCTTGGCGACGGTGCCTGGGCGGATACCTCCACATCTCTATTTGGCGTCGATCTGCCTGCACCTCTCATGCCCGCTGCCCTCACCGTCAGCCGGGTGATCAACAAACTATCGCTCTGGGACGAGCCATGGCTTGAGCTTTTCGCGTCCGGCGTTGCTGCCGCCGGCTCAATCATGTGGGTGGGCATGAGCACCACCTACGAGTTGCAGCGCATCATCGACTGCGGGGCGCCGGTTGTCAAGATCGTAAAGCCCTTCCAGGACAACGACGTCGTCCTCCACCGCATCCAGGACGCCGAGGCACGGGGCGTGGTAGCCATCGGCATCGACATCGACGCCATGTACCTCGAGAAGGCTTTTGACGAAACACCGGGTCCGCCCTTCCTCGGACCCAAAAGCATCGATGAGATCAAGAGGTTCCGTGACGCTACCCAGTTGCCATTTGTCATCAAGGGCGTGCTGAGTGTGCACGACGCCCAGATTGCGCGTGATGAGATCGGAGCTGACTGTCTTGTGGTCTCAAACCATGGCGGAGAGGCCGTCGACTACTCGGTCCCCATCCTCAGGGTGCTTCCTGAGATCCGGGCCGCCGCCCCTGACCTCGTCATCCTTGTAGACAGCGGCTTCAAGCGAGGCACTGACGCCCTCAAGGCCCTGGCGTTGGGC
>JASFOV010000208.1:0-7643 GCA_050116355.1 Anaerolineae bacterium | reverse complement strand
GCCGTCACAGCCAAAGAGCAGGGCATCGGTCATACCGGCCGTGGACATCTGAGAGGCCAAAACGGCCGCGTCCGAGTCATAGCCACCGTAGTAGACCAGTTCCGGTCCGGCTTCAGCAACGGCCGCCAGAGGAGCGCTGTAGTCGGTCTCACCGGGGGTGATGGGCTCGTTGGCCACCACTTCGCCGCCCAGGCCCTCAAAGAAGCCGGCCGTCATCTCGGCCAAGCCCTGACCGTAGGCGCCGCCGTCGTGCATGATGGCCATCTTGCGCACGCCAAGCTCGGTGAAGATGTAGCTGGCCGCAAATTCGCCCTGCATCTCGTCATGGAAGGCGACGCGGTTGAAGATTTGGGAGCCAAGCTTGGTCAGTTCCGGAGTGGTCGCCGAGGGCGACATCATAACGATGTGGGCCTGTTCGTAGATGGGAATGGCTACCTCGGTCGAACCAGAGAAGGTGTGACCGTCGATGCCGACCATCTGGGGATCGGCCGCGAACTTGTTGGCGACTGAGGCACCCTGCTCGGGCGTGCCCTGAGTATCCTCGACCAGCAGCTCGACCTCAAAACCTTTGATGGTCGGGTGAGCTTCGACCGCCAACTCGGCGCCACGGGACATGTCGATGCCAAAGCTGGAATAGTCGCCTGTGGTTGGGCCGACATACCCGAACTTGACTGTCTGGCCTTCGCCGATCTCGGCGCAACCCCATTCGTCCTCGCATTCGACTGTCGTGCCACAGGCAGCCAATACGGGGGTCAAGACCATCACAATTGCCAATAGTATTACTAACTTCTTCATCTTTGAGTCTCCTCCCTTTCGGTTTTGTTCTAATGACCTATATCAGGGACCAAATGAGCCGTGTGATTCCGAGTTTGGCACCTCCTTTCAGCGCATGCAGCACTGAGGCCTGCGGTAATTGCCAGTTTGAGTTCGCATATAGACAACTGGCGGAGATTATATACGAGACTGGGAAATTTGTCAAACAACATAAGAATACCCTGGAGATCCGCCCACGAGAGAGCATGCCGAAAAAGACCGGGACTGCGTCCTCTGCGACAAGCGCCAGTGCATGTTCAGGCGGACGTCCAGGGTTTCTTCGTTTGGGCTACCAGGCTGGAGCTCCGACGCCCGGTGCGTTTCCAGCTTGCTTGGCTCCCACCTCCTCCAAAGCTCGAGCCTACTCCTGGAGCTCCTGTTGCTCTTGCTCTACCAACACGCGACGCAAGATCTTGCCGACTGTGGTTTTGGGCAGATCGTCGCGGAACTCGACGAACTTGGGTACTTTGTAGTAGGCCAGATTCTCGCGGCAGTACTCGATGATCTCCTCTTCGGTTGCCGTGGTGCCGGGCTTGAGTACGATGTAGGCCTTGACTCGCTCGCCCTTTTCCTTGCTGACCGGCACGCCGGCGACGGCGACTTCGAGGACCTTGGGGTGCTCGTACAGGACATCCTCGACCTCACGCGGATAGATGTTGTAGCCGCCGCTGCCGAGGATCATGTCTTTCTTGCGATCTACGATCTGGAAGAAGCCGTCGGTGTCCATGCGCGCAATGTCGCCGGTGTGCAGCCACTTGCCAGGACCAAGTTCCGGGTGCTCCCGGAGCGAGTTGGTTGTCTCGGTGGGCATGTTCCAGTAGCCCTTCATCACTTGAGGGCCGCGGACACATAGCTCGCCAATCTCGTTGACCTCTAGCACCGTTTCGCCCGATTCAATGTCCATAATGGCGGCATCAGTATCGGGCATGGGTAGGCCAATCCAGCTCCCTTCCTTGCGCTTGCCGTAGATGGGATTGCAGTGAGTGACCGGCGAGGCTTCGCTGAGGCCGTACCCCTCAACCAGCTTGGCGCCGGTGAGTTGCTCGAAGCCTGCTTGCACCTCCGGAGGAAGACCGGCCGCGCCGCTCAAGCAGGCGCGGATCGAAGAGACATCGTACTTGCCGACTTCGGGATAGTTGGTGATCGACACATACAAGCCGGGCACGCCGGGATAGAGTGTCGGCTTGTGCTTGTTGATCGACTTGAGCACATGATCCAGCACGCGCGGATTTGGGATCAAGACCATGGTCCCACCCAGGGACATCGTGTAGTTCATGCACACCGACATCGAGTAACTATGATAGAGAGGCAGGGCGGTCAGCATGACCTCTTCGCCCTCTTTGGAATCCCACATCCACCAGCGGACTTGGAGGGCGTTGGCGATCAGATTGCGGTGGCTGAGTTGGGCGCCTTTGGAGATCCCGGTCGTGCCGCCAGTGTACATCAGAACTGCAGTGTCTTGGGGCGTCACCTCGACTGGCTGGGGCTGTTTGGGTGCCTGAGCCAGTAGATCCTGGAACCAATAGGTATTGGGGTCCGCCGAGATGTCCTGAAAATGACCTTCCTTTTTCTCCGTGGCGACCGTAAACAGGAACTTGAGCAGGCCGGGGAAATACTCCTTGATGTTGGTCACGATGACGTGCTCAACCTGAGTCTCAGCCCTGACCTGCTTCATGACCGGGTAGACCAAGCTGAGGACGACGGCCACCTTAGCGCCCGAGTCCTGGAGTTGGTGCCGGATCTCACGGGCGACATAGGAAGGGTTGCAGGGCACCACGACGGCACCAGCCATCAGGGTGCCGTAGTAGGCGATTACGAACTGAGGGCAGTTGGGCAGCCAGAGGGCAACTCGGTCCCCTTTCTGAACACCCAATTGCTGCAAGGCTGCCGCAAACTGCCGAGTCTGTTCCAGCAGTTGCTGGTAGGTCATGGACGTGTCCATGAGGGCGTTGCCCAGAGGTTCCACGACATTGCCGAACACCAGGGCAGGCTTGGTGGGGTACTTGGCTGCAGCATCTACCAAGAACTGGTACAGTGGTACCTCGGGATAGTCGATCGATTGAGGTACAGCAGAATCGTACTCCTCAAACCAGGGTTTCTCCACCGCTCTCCTCCTCCTTTCTCCGGCCTCCCTGACCGAGAGCCCAGGTTGACGCACGACGGCTACTGACATCGACGAACGAGGTGCTTCTCAGTATACCAGAAAAACGGCCTTTCTGTCAAGTAAAACTGTCGAAAGTTGACGTAATAAGAACAAATCTCCAGTCCCGGGGCCTGAACCTGGGCCAGGGCGTCAGGCAACAAGCCGGGGACCGTCGTGCTATTCCCTACCAGCCGGCTGCTCCTCGGGCTGCGTCGGCGTCCAAATACGATTGGACTAGGCGCTTGGCCGAGAAGTGACCAAAGGTGAGGTAGGTGATCGGGGTGCCGAGCCCAAAGAGCCGCCACCGGATGCGCAGCGGTGAGAGTCCTTGCTCGCGCAGCGTCCGGATGCGATCGCCCAGGTCTTCTAGATAGGTGAACTTGTCCTCCAGCGGCCGCGTGCCCACTGCACGGACCGTTCCACTCCCGGGAAACAGGGTGCGGACCGGTAGTTTGGCAAGCCGCTTCAGAGAACGGATAATGCCCTGGATATCGTTGCCCTCACGCAGGGCACGATCTTGGCCGCCGATGTAGGCATCGCCGGAGAAGAGCCAACCTTCATCGGGCTCGAAGAGGCAGATGTGATCGGGGCTGTGACCCGGGGTATGAAGCACTCGAAAACAGAACCGCGGGGTCTGGATCCATTGACCCACAGGCTCGCCTCGGGATGGCTGGGGCCAGCCCCAGAACAGCCGGCGATACAGCTGTAGGGGCTGGCGCCTGGGCTCGGCTAGGATGGGCAGTGCCTCGGGGTGGGCCAGGATGGGACACTGAAAGTGAGCCTGGACGCCAGCATTGGCGCCGATGTGGTCTTCATGGCTGTGGGTATTGACCACCCGGTCCACGCGCCAGTCTTTAATGGCCACCATAAATTCAGCGGCGGTATGGGCGCAGCCGGTGTCAATGAGCAGGCCATCGACCCAGTAGGCGGCGGTATAGTAGGCTGGCCAGCCGTAGGTCTTGCGGGCAACCCGGATCTTGACCACAGGTCCGGGTGTGGCGACGGCTTCGACCTCGATCATGGCGGCTCCAGCAAGCTGAGCATGTCTTGGGGCAGGCGACGGGCACGTCCATCCGGCCCCATGCAGATGTGTTTGGTCCAGCCGCTGACCAGAAGCTGTTCAGTGGATGTCGCCTGGATCTCGTAGGCCAGTGTGAGGCTGCGGCTGCGCAGCGTCTCGACGCGGGTCCGGACTGTGATCAGTTCGCTGTAGCGGGCTGGCGCGTGAAAGCGGGCATAGACCTCAGAAACCGGGAGCAGGTAGCCGCGTTGTTCCCAGTCTCCATAGTCTTGGCCCATGGCACGAAAGTATTCACCCCGTCCCACTTCAAACCAGACCAAGTAGTTGGCGTGGTAGACCACGCCCATGGCGTCCGTCTCGGCATAGCGCACGCGGAAGGTGGTTTCGACGTTGTGCGTCTGTGTCATATCGACTCTCTGGGACTAGCCTGCACTGCCGGGGCCGGTCTTGCCACCGTCTATGCCTGAAAGGTACGGACAGCTTCGGGTTGTTGAGACCCTACCGGCCCGGCGCTCACTTAGCCAGCGTTTCGCATACGCTCAATGGCGCGCCCGAGGCGCTTGATCCCCTCTTTGATGACGTCGGGAGAGGAGTAGGAAAAGTTGAGTCGCATACAGCAGCGACCTTCCTTACTCGCCTCGGGGAAGAATGCATGGCCGGGCACGAACGCGACTTTCTCTTCGACGGCTATCTCTAGCAGCGCCTCGGCATCCATGCCTTCCGGGAGCCGGGCCCAGAGAAAGAGTCCGCCCTGCGGCCGGGTCCAGCTCGCATCGGGGGGAAAGTGGGCTTCCAGCGCAGCGAGCATGGTGTCGCGGCGCTCGCGATAGATGCGACGGACCCGTTTGACATGGGCGCGTACCAGACCCCGCTGACAGATGTCGTTGGCCAAGTACTGGATCAGGGTACTGGTGTTGAGGTCGGTCGCTTGCTTCGACTGGACCAGCCGGGCGATGACCGGCTCGGGAGCGACGATCCAGCCCAAGCGCAGTCCGGGCGCCAGTGTTTTAGAGAAGGTGCTGAGGTATACGGTGTTCTCTTTGTGCAAGGCAAAAACAGGGGTGATATCTTTGCCTTCATACCGCAGCTCGCCGTACGGGTCGTCCTCGATGATGAAGAGATCGTGTTTGACGGCCAGCTCCACCAGGCGCAGGCGGCGGTCGAGCGGCAAAGTGGTGCCGGCTGGATTGTGGAAATTGGGCAGGACGTAGATGAACTTGGCGTTGGGGTTGGCTTCCAGCTCTTGCTCCAGCACATCCATCCGCATGCCGTCGGCGTCCAATGGCACCGTCGCGTAGCGCGCCCCGTACGCGTTCCACGCTTGGATGGCGGCCAGATAGGTTGGCCGGCCGGTGACGATCTTGTCGCCGGGATCGATAAAGGTCCGGCCCAGAAGATCAAGGGCCTGCTGGGAGCCATTGGTGAAGAGGATGTTCTCTCGCACAGCAGGAATCTCGTACTTGGCCATGGTTTCGATCAGATAGTCCTTGAGGGCAGGCAGGCCCTCGGTAGGACCGTACTGCAGGGCGCGCTCCGCATCGTGCGACAGGACCCAGCGGCAGGCATCCTGAAAGTCTCGCACGGGAAAGGCGGCCGGGGCCGGCAGGCCGCCGGCGAAGGAGATGACATCGGGCAGCATGGTGAATTTGAGTAGCTCGCGGATGATGCTACTCTTCATGGCTTCTGTCCGCTTGGCGAGCTTGTCGGACCAGTCGGTGGTATACTGACCATCGTACCTGCTCTGAAGGACCATTCGAAAACCTCCTTGTTCTCTGAAAGGTATCGGCTGCCAATACGCAACAAAAAAGGCTTGACCTACGCTTGGCAGATCAAGCCGGTGAGCTTCCCGTGCTTTCTAGGGTAAAGTGGTTTGCAGGGACAAGCCAGAGACTGGCTAACGAGCGCCTAAAGACCAGCGGGAGGAGGGCCATTTCCCGGGCTAGGTCAGTGACGCGGACTTGGGCTATCCCATTTCGGGCGAGATTCATATTCTCACTCATCGAGCAAGACCATTATACAACTTTTTGCTGGCAAAATCAACTCTAGTGGGCGTGGAAGCCAGCGGCGAGTTCTGGGATGGTGGCAATGTCCTCGATGCGCGGGATCACATAGTCAGCCACCACGGTCTCACTGTCTGTGCCGCCACTACCGACCAGGACGGTGCTCATGCCCAGTGCCTTGGCCGGCGCCAGGTTGCGCAGGTTGTCTTCGACTAGGAGGCATTCCTCAGGAGCGACGTCGAGCAGGGTGCAGATCCGCTGGTACGCCCCTGGCTGCGGCTTGCTTTCGAACTGCATGTCACGGACATCGATTATGCGCGAGAAATGTCGCTCGATGCCTAACTGGGCCAGTACACGCTCAGCATGTTCGCGTGAGGCATTGGTAAAGACGACCTTATCGTGAGGTAGGGTGGCCAGCACAGCTTCTAGCTCTGCATTGGGTGTGATGTGTTCGTGGAGACGGATATCGTGGACGTAGGCGAGGAACTCTTCCGGTTCAATCTGGTGGTTGATCTGCAGACCGCGCATTGTCGTACCGTAGGCTTCAAAGTAGGCGCGACGCAACTCGTCGGCATCGTCCATCGACAGTTTGAGGCGGGTCTGCATGTACTCCAGCATCAAGGTGCGAATCTGGCTCATGATGCCGGCCTGACGGGGATAGAGCGTGTCGTCCAAGTCAAAGAGAATCGTCCGGATCATGTCGGCCCGGGGTTTTCGGAGAGGATGTCGCGCAGCAGCAACGCGTCCAGGTTGCGGCCGGTCAGGACAGCCGCGACCTGCAGGCCTGTTGCATCGAGCTGGCCGGTCAATAGCGGCGCAACGGCGATGGCGCCCGATCCCTCCACCAGCAGTTGCTCGTGCCTGACCAACCAGGCTACGGCGCGATGGATGTCGGCTTCGGGCACGATCAGGATTTCGTCGATCAGGTGCCCTGCCAGTTCGAAGGGGATCCGGCCGAACCCACCTGCCAAGCCATCGCAGATGGTCGGGTCCGCTGGGTAGGTCTCGAATGGGCGCCCTTCGCGGAGGGACAAGAAGGCTGCGGGCGAGGCCTCGGGTTGGAGACCGATGATGCGAACAGCCGGGTTGAGGGTCTTGGCCACCAGAGCCACTCCAGCGATCAAGCCCCCGCCGCCGACCGGCACGAGCAATAGGTCAGCGCCGGGGAGACATTCGAGCGTTTCCAGTCCGACGGTGGCTTGACCGGCGATCACGACAGGGTCATCGTAGGCTGAAATGTACAGGGCGTCCCGCTCCTGGACGTACGCCTCGGCCAAAGCGTGACAGGCGTCATAGTCGTGGCCGGCGCGATGGATGCGACAGTCAAAGGCCGCCAGACGGTTGAACTTGGCAACCGGCGTGGTTTCGGGTACAAAAATAGTCATGGCCGGCCGGTCCAACACCTGGCTGGCGTACGCGACGCCCAGGCCATGATTGCCTGCCGAAGCGGTCACCAATTCTTGAGTGTATTCCGCCGGCGAAAGCGAGTACAGCTTGTTCAGTGCACCGCGCACCTTGAAGGAGCCGGTCTGTTGCCAGCATTCCAGCTTGAGATGGATGTCGCCCCCGGTCCACTTGCTCAAGGCCGCAGATGGTTGGAGCGGTGTGGGCAAGATATGAGGTTGTATGCGCGCTCGTGCGCGCAGCACGTCGGTTATGCTGAGCA
>JASFOV010000207.1:0-7720 GCA_050116355.1 Anaerolineae bacterium | reverse complement strand
GGTGCCGACCCGAGATCCCATCGAACGCAATTGTCGGTTGAGCCATTCGGACCAGGCAGAGCGATCTGCCATCCCGCGCTCGCTGCTCGCGTTCCACCAAATGCTCAGGATGCCAAGGGCGACCGGTAGGCTGAACAGTGGCCAGGGAACCGTGTCTCCGAGTTGAACGAGAAACACCAAGGCGAAGCCTGTCTGGTGGACGAGGATGCTGATCCAAAGCCGTTCATAGTCGTTCGTGGAGCCCTGGGACCGTTGTGAGCGCTCTGGGGCCGGATCGCCGGCGTCGATTTGCAGTTGTTGCGCAGGCTGGGATCTGGTTGACCATGCCAACAGTGCGCCAGCGATGATGGCGATGCTGCCCAGCGCCTGTATCCACGGATAGCTGCCGAGGATAGGTTCGATGGATTGGGCGCGGGCCAACAGCAGAACGCCAACTCCAACGGCCGGCAACATCAAGCCACTTTCTTGGGGACTGGTCAGCTTTCTGGGGTGGATGGGAAAAACCATCGCCCGCAGAATGCCAGCCAATGCCACCAACAGCAACACCTGGGACGACTGGTCTGAGGCCAAAAGAGAGGTGGTGCCCAACTGGGCACTCATCTGCAAGGCAGCTGCAAAGAGCAAGAGTGTCGAGCATGCACCAGCGATAATCGCGGCCCAGACCGGTCCTGGGGACCTCGTGGAACCTTGGACCTGCGGTAGCAATGTGCTGATCAGGGCTAGATCGATGAGGGCGCTGCCCAAGGCCAGGGTCGGAAGGTTGGCGGCCATGGCTACGATCAGCCCACCGGCGAGCGCTACCAGGATGAGTCCCTGCCACCGCAGCCCCACGTTACCGTCCTCGCTGCGGAGGCCAAGTACCAGGGCTGCAACGACGCTGGTCAGCACCAAGCCGCCAAACAGTGAGAGACCATCGACATAAAGCGCCGGACTCGTACGAAAGATGCCGACAGGCTCCCAGAACAGCTGCAATCGGGCCGGATCCGCCTCCCGAAGAGACCAGAGCGTGCCAAAAGCCGCAAGGGCAGCCAGAGCCGCGAATAGGCGGCCAAGCCATTGCGGCAAGATGCGCTGAAGTGTCAGGGCGATGGCTGCACCCATAAGGGGCCAGAGAATGACTTGTGCTGGAACTGGAATCGAGTCGAACATACGCCTGTCTTCCAAAAAGTTGCCGCCCCGGTCGCACCAAGCGGGTAGGCGGCACTAGGCTATTCTAGCACAAAAGAGGGGGGCGGGCAAGCACTGGTTCGTTCGTTGACATACAGTGTTGAAGATGCTAGAATGACCAGTAGGTCAAATCTCAGGGAGGGGACTCATGAAGCAGATTGTCCAGTGCGTGCCCAACTTCAGTGAAGGGCGGAGGCAAGATGTCATCGACCAGATTGCGCAAGCCATGGCCGATGTGCCTGGGGTACAACTGCTAGACGTGCAAGCGGATATCGATCACAATCGTTCCGTGATGACCATCATCGGCGCGCCGTCCGAAGTCCTTGAGGCTGCATTCCAGGCTATCGCTCAGGCAGCCGAGCTCATAGACATGGACCATCACCGCGGCGAACATCCGCGCATGGGGGCCGCAGATGTGGTCCCCTTTGTCCCGGTTCAGGGGGTGACAATGAACGATTGTGTGGCGCTGGCACACTCCCTAGGCGAGCGCGTGGCCGCTGAACTGAGAATCCCCGTCTACCTGTACGAGGCAGCAGCAACGCGCCCCGACCGAAGGAACTTGGCCGAGGTACGCCGGGGCGAGTACGAGGGCTTGCGTGAGGCGATCTCGACCGACCCCGACCGGGCGCCTGACTATGGCCCAGTTGCACTGGAGAGTGCGGGCGCAACAGCCATCGGGGCTCGCCCACCCCTTGTTGCTTTCAATGTTTATCTCAATACCGGGGATCTGGAGCCAGCTCAGTCTATCGCCCGCGCTGTCCGTCACTCCAGTGGCGGTCTGCGATTTGTGAAGGCACTGGGCCTTATGGTGGAGGGACAAGCACAGGTCTCTATGAATTTGACCGACTATCGCCGTACGCCCGTCCACCGTGTATTGGAGCTGATTCGGACCGAAGCAAGTCGCTATGGTCTTAGCGTGACCAGAACTGAGGTTGTAGGCTTGTTGCCAGCTCAGGTACTGCTGGATGCGGCCGAGTTCTATCTTCAACTGGATGGGTTTGTACCTGAGCAAATCCTGGAAAATCGGTTGTCCTGAGAGGCCGGATTCCGGGCCAAGGTAGTACCAATGGGGGATTGTTGCTCTTGGTAAGCTACCGTATAATGGCCTCAGAAATTGTGCGAGGCATATCGCACAGCTGGCAAGGTGGCAGAGTATGCCGATCTTGATCGATGGACACAATCTTGTCGGCAAGCTGCCGGTGCTCTCGTTGCAGGACCCCGATGATGAACAGAAACTGATCGAACTGCTCAGGTCATACCAGGCCCGGACGGGGAAGGAAGTAATCGTTGTGTTCGATCCTGGCGGGACATTCGCTCTCGCCCAAGCCCGGTTTGAAGGGCGGGTCCAGGTTGTGTTTGCCCCCCATGGCAGCAATGCAGATGCGGTAATTGCCCGCCGCATCCGGCGCGTTCCTGACCCCAGAGGATGGTTGGTGGTCACATCGGATAGACAATTGGCCAGGACCGTGACCAACAACGGTGCCCGAGTCCTAGATGCCGAGGCGTTCTCCAAGCAATTGATGTCTCTCTCAACCGACGAGTCGCCGGACTGGAAGGATGAACCGCCGTCCTCGGACGAGGTGGCCGAGTGGTTGACTCTATTTGCCGAGCGGGATGACTGAGACATGCCCTGGGCTACCCTGATCGACGGCGTGCTTTGGGCGGTATCGCTGGCGGTCTCGATCTCGCTGGCGCGACTGGTGTATCGCCGCCGTGAGTTGCCAGCCAAATTGTACTTTTTTGTCGTGCTGGCGCTGATCGTACCGCAACTGTACCACTTGGGCTCGAGCTTGATCATTGTGCTGGCTGCACTGCTGCCCCTGTCCTGGGATCCCAACGCTCTGGTCGCGATGCAGACAGCAACCCCTCTGGATATTGCCGCGATGGTCATCTCGGCCGCCCTGATCCTGCATCTTGTGCTGGTCTTTCCCAAAGAGAGCCGCCTGGCCGGTACCTGGCGTTGGGCGCTTGTTGCCTTGTATATCCCGGCTGTCGTCCTAGCAGTGGTCACGTTAAGCCAGCTGATCCTGGTCCCGGAAGATTTCGCTGCTTTCTGGGGCACGAACAGTCTGAGGGCTCGCGATCCTACGCCGCAGGCGGCGTTTGCGGTGTTTGTCCTGGGATTGGCCATGCTCCGGCTGCTGCTCCTTCTAATGTCGCGACCGGCGGCCGCGGTGCGACGCCAGGTGACGTGGCTGATGTTTGGTTTGGGCGTGGCAGGAGGCATCGCTTTTCTGGGATCGGCGCTGCCCGTCCTGCTGGGTGCATCGTCCCAGGCCATCATTGTTCCGGGTTGGAAGCAGTTGTCTATTCTGGCACTGTTGGGTGCGTTTGGACTGGCCATCTACCGGTATGATATATTCGATGTAGTGGCGATAGCGAATCGGATCGTGGTGTATGGCATCTTTATGGTGTCCATCACACTGCTGTACTTGGCGCTTGCCACGCTGCTTGGCCATTTGCTGCGGAACCTGGCACCGGGATTGGCCCTGACCTTGGTAGCCATCCTGACCACTCTCCTTGTTGTCCTGATTGCCCAGCCGCTTCGCGATGCGATCCAAGATCTGGTGGATGGTGCCTTTCACCGGTATCAGATGGATCACCAGCAGCTGCTACGCGATTATTCCCGAGAATTGGCGATGCTGACCGATGTGCCGCATCTTCTTGATCGCATTGCGGGTCAGATTGTGGCGGCGCTGCATCCAATGGGTCTGGCAATTGTCCTGGCGCGACAGGATGCGGGCTTTCGCGTGGCGTTGAGCCGGGGCACGGCTCAGTCGCATCCGCTGTGGCAGGAGGCGAACCGCTTCGAACCGGACGCTCTGGTCCTCTCCCAGCTAGCAAAGAGAACGGAGCCTCTCTACCTCCCTTGGCACGCCCACGAACTAGCAGAGCGCCAGCGATCGCAATGGGAGCGCTTGGGGAGCACGGGGGTGCATGTCTTGGTACCGATGCACCTGCGTGAGGCGCTGGTTGGCTGGTTCGCCCTCTGGCCCAAGGCGTCCGATCTGGCGTATACTGGACGGGATCTGCAGTTTCTGAGTGACCTAGCCGACCATTCGTGCATGGCTTTGGAAAACGCGCGGCTTTTTGGCGAGATGCAGCAGCGCGTTGCCGAGCTGGCCACAGTCTCCATGGTTTCATCGGCGATCTCTTCCTCCCTGGATCTGGAACAGGTGCTGGAAACGATCGTCGAATCGGTCATCCAAGTCGTGGGTTGTGACAAGTCAGCGATCTTTGTGTTGGGTGATAGCGGCCAGGAACTCAGTCTCCGGATGTCCCGGGGACTCAGCCAGGCCTATGTTGAGGGATCGAGGCGCCTGTCTGTCGGGCTTGACAACCGGACCATGGCTGTGGCGACAGGACGTCTGTTGGTATCACCAGATATCTATTCAGATCCGCGCCTGGCCGACTTGGTCCCGGTGGCAGTCCAGGAGGGCTACCGAGCCGTCATCGATGTGCCTCTCGATGGGCGGGAGGGGCCGTTGGGCGTTCTGAGCGTCTATTTCGCTGATATCCACCAGCCTTCCGAGTTAGAGCTCGAGGTGCTGACTACCTTTGCCAACCATGCCTCGATCGCTATTGAGAATGCCCGACTCTATGCTTCGGTTGCTGGAGAGCGAGACCAGACGCGTCTCCTCTACGAGCAAACCGATGCGGCACTCGCCCGTAGATTGGCCGAACTGACTTCGATCGAAGAGATCAGCCGGCAGCTGACCCAGGTCCTTGATGTGCGACGGGTGATGACGGTCGTCTTGGAGCGGGCTCTACAAGCCACCCGGGCGCCCCGGGGTATCATTGCCTTGCATGACCTGGACCGAAGCCGGCTGCGGCTGGTGGCTCAGGTCGGCTATCCAGCCGAGTTGAATCGCTATGAGAGTGAACCGTGGCCTCTGAGCCGAGGAATTACGGGCCGGGTGGCGCGTACTGGTGAATCATCCCTCATCGCGGATGTCAGTCAGGATCCTGACTATTGGCAAGTGCTACCGACGACACGTTCTCAGATGACGGTGCCGATCCATCATGAACGAGGCGTCCTAGGGGTAATCTCGCTGGAGGGCGAAGCACGGGGCTTTTTCACGCGTGAGAATCTGCGGTTTGTGCAATTGCTGGCTGAACATGCGGCTATTGGTATCCACAATGCTCAGTTGTTCCAGCAGGTGCGCGACGCGCGCGACCAACTCCAGGCCGTTCTTGATTCCACCCACGATGCGGTCATCGTGTTGGACAGAGACGGTCGGGTAGTGCTGACCAATCCCCGAACGAGCGAGATGTTGGGGGGGGAGGCAAAGGAATGGCTCGAAGCGACAACGTTTCTGGAGCCGTCGTCGCTGGACGAAAGCGTCGTGCTGCGTACCATGGAACTGGATGCCCAGCGGCTCAAGTCGATGATCCGCCAGGTCTGCGACAGTCCGCAGGAAACGGTAGGAATCGACTTCAGCTTCAAGAGGGAGGGTGTGCTGAAATATGTCGAAGGCACTACCTCGCCGATGGTGTCTGCCTCAGGCGCTGTGCTTGGGCACGTGGCTGTCCTCCGTGATGTGACCCACCAGCGTGAGCTGGAGCAGTTTCGCGATGACTTGACCAGCATGGTGATCCATAATCTGCAAGGGCCACTTGCTGCTATTCTGAGCAGCCTCGAGATGCTACAGGAGGGGAGTGCCCGCGATCCAGACACCGACCGTGAGTTGGTGCGGATCGCATTGACTAGCGGTCGCGATCTCCAGGAGCGGATCGAATCTCTGCTTTGGATCCGGCGCTTGGAAGAGAAGCAAGTGCCCCTTGATTTGGACTTGTTGCCGCTGCCCGATCTGATCCAACCTGTGTCCGACGAATATCTGTCGCTGGCCCAGTCAGCGGGCGTCCGCTTGCATGTACACGTACCGTCAGACCTGATCGTCGACGTTGATCCCGAGATCGTCAAACGGGTATTTGCTAATCTGATTGAAAATGCAATCAAGTTCACGGCCGCAGGAGGCGAGATTTCTATCGAGGCCGGTCTAGAACCTGATGGCCAGTTTGTATTGTGCTCGGTGGCCGATACAGGGTCGGGCATCCCCAAGGGTTTGCAGCAGACAATCTTTGAGAAGTTCCGGCGCGGGGATCCTGCCCAGAACCAGCGGCGAAAGGGTATGGGCATTGGCCTGCACTACTGCAAATTGGCAATGGAGGCCCACGGGGGGCAGATTTGGGTCGAGAGTGAAGAAGGGCAAGGTAGCACGTTCTTTCTTACGCTGCCTACTGCTGCAGCGAATCAAGGGCGAGCCCCATAGGCCAGGAGACGGTGCAGGGCTCGCGTGTCAGCTCTAGTCGGAGTAACACCGGTTTGGGCTGAAACATACAATCTTGTCGGAGGGTATAGGAGAAAATGGGGGACTATGTATTAGCTTTGGATCAAGGGACCACCAGCTCCCGGGCGATCGTTTTTGACCGCTCCGGGCAGATCGTGGGTGCGGTGCAGCAAGAGTTTCCACAAATCTATCCTCAGCCAGGATGGGTTGAGCATGACCCGGAAGCGATATGGGATAGCCAACTGAGTACGGCCCGGAAGGTATTGGCGGAGACGGGCATTGAGCCGTCGCGGGTGGCTGCCATCGGCATTACCAACCAGCGTGAAACCACTGTGATCTGGGACCGCAAGACGGGCGAACCGCTCCACAACGCCATTGTCTGGCAATGCCGGCGTACGGCCCGGATGTGTGACCGTCTCCGGGCGGAAGGCTGGGATGAGCCGATACGGACCAAGACGGGGTTGGTCGTCGATGCCTACTTTTCCGGCACCAAGCTGGCCTGGCTGCTGGAGCAAGTGCCTGGCCTGCGGGCAAAGGCTGAGCAGGGAGATGCTCTATTTGGCACGGTGGATAGCTATCTCATCTGGCGGCTCACAGGCGGAAAACTGCACGTGACCGACGTTAGTAACGCATCGCGAACAATGCTTTTCAACATTCACAGCCTCGACTGGGATGACGAGATCCTCGCCGAGCTGCGAATTCCGCGGGCTATGCTCCCCCAGGTCAAACCTTCCTCGCAGATCTATGGCATGGCGGAACCTACCTTGCTGGGTGCTCCCATACCCATCGCGGGTGCTGCGGGCGACCAGCAGGCGGCACTGTTCGGCCAGGCCTGCTACGAGGCGGGACAGGCCAAGAATACCTACGGTACCGGCTGTTTCCTCTTGCTGAATACCGGTCACCAAGCCGTCGACTCGGAGCGCCGCCTCTTGACCACCATCGCCTGGAAGCTGGGCGACGACGGGCCGGTAACGTACGCGCTGGAAGGGAGTGTGTTCATTGGTGGCGCGGTGGTGCAGTGGTTGCGGGATGGATTGGGGATCATCGAGCACGCGGCCGACAGCGAGGCACTGGCCCGTGCGGTGGAGGACACCGGCGGTGTTTACTTTGTTCCGGCCTTTGTGGGTTTGGGCGCTCCCTATTGGGACGCCTATGCGCGGGGTACTATTGTGGGACTCACGCGCGGTACCGACCGGCGGCACCTTGTCCGGGCAGCGCTGGAGGGCATCTGCTACCAGAGCCGGGATCTCTTGGAAGCCATG
>JASFOV010000206.1:0-7722 GCA_050116355.1 Anaerolineae bacterium | reverse complement strand
GATGGCCGTCACCCTGGGCATCAGTGACACGGCCAAAATCGCTACTGTGCGCGTTACCAACCACGCCGGACACAAGCTGCCCACCGGCTATGCCGAGGGTCGCCAAATGTGGCTCCATCTCCAGGCTTTTGACCGGCAAGGCGGGTTGGTGTACGAGTCGGGGGCCTACGACGCGAGCACCGGACAGCTCCAGCGGGACGCTGCGGCCAAAGTCTATGAGGTCAAGCAGGGGATCACGCCCGACCTGGCAGCGCTGTTGGGCAAGCCGGCCGGTGCCTCGTTCCACTTTGTTTTGAACAATACGGTGGTCAAGGACAACCGCATTCCGCCCCGCGGCTACCAACAGGTGCTGTTTGACCAGCCGGGACTGCGGCCGGTAGGCGTCGAGTACGCGGACGGCCAGTATTGGGATGAGACCCAGTATCTGCTACCGATGGATACGGCGCGGGTCAGCGCGACGCTCTACTACCAGACCGCATCGGCAGAATATATCAACTTCTTGCGGAGGAAGGGTGGGGTGGATGGCTTGGCTCTTGGAGAACTGTGGGCGGGCCTGAAAAGCCCGCCGCAGGTGATGGCTCGCGCCTGGGCGCCCAGCTTTGACATCTACCTGCCGCTCATCCTCCGCCAGCCCTAACGCTGACCGGGCGCGTCTGGTGTGCCTCAGGCTGCGTGCCCTTGCTGCCTTCTGGCCGGTATCCTGCCCCTACTGGCTGTGCGGCAGCTCGATGGTGAATCGTGCACCATCGCCCGGCTCGCTTGCCACCGTGATCTGCCCGCCGTGGGCCTGGACGATCGACTGCACGATGGCCAGGCCCAGGCCGTTGCCCCGGTCTGTGCCGTTGTGCCCCCGGTAGAAGCGTTCAAAGATGTGGGGCAGATCGTCGGGCAGAATGCCGGCGCCTGTGTCGCGGACCCAGAACCGCACTCCCGCTATGCTCTGTGCAGCGCCGAGTTCGACCTCGCCGCCGGCTGGCGTGAACTTGCAGGCGTTGTCCAGGAGGTTGGAAAGGGCCAGCTCCAACCGTCCCCCATCGCAGTGGACGGTCAGAGCCGGATCGGGCAGCTCTACAGAGAAATCAATCCCCCGCTCGCCGGCCAGTGTCCGATATGCCGGGACGACTGCCTCCAGTAGATCGGCGACGTTGTGCTCCGCCATCTCTAGGGCGATCAGGCCGGCATCCAGGCGGGATAGGTCCAGGAGGTTGGCCGTGATCCACTCCAAGCGCTCGATCTGGGTTTGGCTCTCAACCAGGAACTCGCTGCGTGCCTCGGGATCGTCCGCCGCCGCACCCTGCAGCAGATCGTTAAAACTCTTCAGCGCGGTGAGGGGCGTGCGCAGCTCGTGCGATGCATCGGCGATGAAGCGGCGCAGCGCATCGCGCTCAGCAGCCAACTCGCCAAAGCTGTGTTCTAGCTGGGCTGCCATGTCGTTGAAGCGCGCCGCCAGCTGGCCGATCTCGTCTTTGCCCCGCACCGGGGCTCGTGTGGACAGATCGCCATCGCTCATCCGGCCGGCCACACCGGCCAGCTCGAGTAGAGGCGCCGTCAGGCCACGACTGACGAGCAGACCGATCAGGACCGCCAGGCTCAGGGCGCCAACCGCAGCCAGAAGAAAGGCGCGCCGGGTTGTACGCAGCGCTTCCGCCGCATAGTCAGGGCCGCCGCTCATTTCGACATAACCGAACGGGTCGTCCGCATTGCCGATAGGGGTTGTGATTGCTTGTTCCGAGCGGGGCACATCTGCCGCGGCAGCGCTCAGCTCGCGCATCTGTTCCGGTCCCTTGACTACCTCCAGGACAAAGCCGCTGGGCCACTCCCCGCGCCGCCACATCACCAGCGCCCTGCCTGCATCACCTCTGTGCCGGTCCGCGCTGCGAGCGTATTCCTCCCACGAGAAGGGAATGGCCATTTGACGGCCTGATGGCAGCTGGAGCAAAAAGGGGGCAACCAGATCGCTGATCGCTTCGGCTTGCCATTCTTCGGGCAGCACCAACCAGGCGCGGCTGCTGGGGGCCTGGCCAGCCTCCGAGTCGGCCACGACCTGGCGGTCTGCATCGAGGATGCGCACGCGGACGTTGCCCAGAAAGGAGAAGGTCTGGGCGATCTCCTGCAACTCGCTTTGGTGCACGGCGGGCCACATCAGATCTTGGGCTTGAGCGGCAATGGCCTGCGCATTGGCCGCCAGCGACTCCCGCTCCTGCCGTTCGACCGATCCTTCCACGAGCCGCAGCACGATAACGCCGGCCAGGCCCAGGGTCAGCAGGATGAGAAACGCGTAACTAAGGACCAGCCGCCAGCGGATCGAATGCAGCAAGATTGCCTCCTGGTGGGTGCCCCGACCCGAAAAACCTGCCAGGTCCCGCGGGCCACTCCGGCGCCCTAGGCGTCGTTGCCCTCACCGAACTCGGGCTGGAACTCGAAGAAGCGCCCGTCATCGTCTCTGCCAAAGGGCAGATCGTCCCAGTCGAAGGGCAGGTCCTCGCTGTCGAACGGTTGGCCGTGGAAGAAGAAGCGGAATCGTTCTGGAAGCTCGCCCTGGTCAAATCCCTCCATGTGCATGCCGCCCCCCAGGTAGACGCCCAGATAAGCTTTGTCCGCATCATCGGGGTGTTCCCCAAGCACAACGGGAACCGCCTCTTCCTCCCCATTTTTCAGGCCGAGGATGGTGAGGGTGATGCGGTCGCCCGGTTCGTATTGTGACACAGCTGCCACAACCTCGTCGGGCGTCGTCACCGCTTCGCCGTTGATGGCCGTGATCAGGTCACCGGATTCCAGGCCGGCCGCGGCCGCCGGCGTGTTGGCGGTCACCTGTGCGATTACCACGCCCTGCATGTTGCCGTGGAAGGGCATATCAAAGGGTAGCTCGAATTCATCCATGGGAGGGACTGTGTACGGGCCTTGCCTCTGGCCCCGGAAGCCCTGGCTCATGGTATAGCGCACGCCCAGGTAGGCGGCGCCGGACACGTCAGGATTCTCCCCCAGGCGTACAATCACTTGGCTTGTCTCGCGGCTGGAGCGCTGTACGGTCAGTTCCACCTGGTCGCCGGGCTCATAGCCGCTGATCCGGTCGGCCAGATCCCGGACTGGGCCCACGCGCCGGCCGTCCACGGCCACGATCACATCGTCCGGCTGCAACCCAGCATCAGCGGCGGGTCCGCCCGGGATCACTTCGACGAGAACCGCCCCCGTAGCAAAGGTCTGGATGGAAGGCTCCTCGGCTCGTTCCTCAGTCTCCTCCCTGTCAAGGACGATGGCGCGCGAGTCGTCCGGTGAGAACCAGTCCGTGAGTTGAGTCGCCCCATAGACCAAGGCGCCACCGATGACGAGACCAATACAAAGGACCAGCACCAGGGCGGCCGCTGCAATGATGCCGGTGTACACTCGTTTCCGTTTCTCAGCACGTTCAGGCATGTAGAATCCTCCTCAAATGGTTTCATGGCGATGATTCCTGCTGGCGCAGGCGGCGTTACCCTCCACGCGCAAGCGCGATGGAGCGAACCGCAGGTGTGATCATATCAAATGATCGTTATAATGAGGTTGCGGTTGTGTTAAGTTTTCGCAACAGAGGTTGGAATGGCGTGGGGCGTCGCCTGGCGTAGCCTGCAGAGCAGCGTCAGCGTTCGAACATGTAACCTACCCCGCGTACCGTCACCAACCAGCGTGGCTGGGCGGGGTCCTCTTCTAGCTTTTCTCGGAGATGGCGGATGTGGACGTCGACCGTCCGGTGGCTGCCGATGGAAGCGTCGTAACCCCATACCGCCTCGATCAGCGCATCGCGGCTCAGCGGCCGGCCGGGATAGGAGACAAGGTGCCGCAGCAGACGGAACTCGGTGGGTGTGAGGTCCACCGGTTCCTCGCCGCGGCGCACCTGCATCCGCTCCAGATCGATAGTAATCGAACCAAAGACTAGCCGCTTGGCCGTGTCCGGCGCGGCCAGCTCGCCATAGGCCCGCCGGAGCAGGGCCCGGATGCGGGACAACAGCTCGCGCAGGCTATAGGGCTTGACCACGTAATCGTCGGCGCCCAGCTCCAGCCCCAAGATCTTGTCTACCTCTTCGTCCAGGGCGGTGAGCATAAGGATGGGCATGCGGTAGCCCTCGGCGCGCAACTGGCGGCAGACGTCAAAGCCGCTGATGTCGGGCAGCCGCAGATCGAGCAGGAGGAGATGGGGCTGCTCGCCCCTCGCCAGTTCTAGGGCACGTTGGCCGTTTTCCGCGAGCAGGACCTCAAAGCCCTCGCTGCTCAGGCCATATTCAAGGCCGCGGGCGACGGCTGGTTCGTCCTCGACGATCAAGATGCGTTCAGCGGTCACGGCGGATGGCGCTCCTCCCAATCTCTAGCTCCTTGGGATATGCCCCCATTATATACGCAACCGCACCCTCAGCGCAAGATGGCAACCGGATCGTTGTCGTCGCCCACGCTCGGTCCGTCTGCTATCCTCTGCACCGGGCGGTAACCGGTGGACTGGTCCAACGGGCAGGCTCGGAGCAGTTATGCCGGATCCGCGGGTTGTTTCAGCTACAGTTGAGGCTGGATCGTTTGGCGCAGGTAGGTGATGCTCTCTCGGGCAGCGGTGTCGGGGTCGGGTTCGGGCATGAACTCGCCGGACACATAGCCTTGGTAGCCGGTGGCGTACAGTGCTTTCAAGATCGAAACAAAGTCCAAATGTCCGGAGCCTGGATACCAGCGGTGGGAGTCAGCGATGTGGAAGTGAAAGATGCGATCGCCACAGGCGCGGATGCTCTCTTCGATCACCGGCTCTTCGATGTTCATATGGAACGTATCAGGCATGAGACCCATGTTGCTGGCGCCCACCCGCTCTAGCAGCTCCAACCCCTGGGCGATGTTGTTGATCAGGGTCGTTTCGTAGCGGCAGATCGGTTCCAAGGCCAGGCGCGCGCCATGCGGTTCTGCGGCGGCGCAGACGTCCTGCAGGGCATCCACGAGCCATTCCATGGCCTGATCCTGGCTCACGCCGGGCCGGACGATGCCGCGCAAGAGGCCAATGATGATCGCCGCGCCGGTGCGCGCGGCAAAGGGGATATGGGCTTTTGTGCGTTCGATGGCCGCCGCCCGGACGTCGGGATCAGGATCGGTGTACGACAGTCCTTCTTCACCCCAGGCTTGGCCCGTTCCGATGGCCGGTATCTCCAGGCCGTGGTCAGAGACGACGCGGAGTAGCTCTTTGCCATCGATCGATTTGGGATCGCGGATGGCCAGTTCGACGCCATCGTATCCCAAACGGGCGATCTTGGCCACGTTTTCGGCAAAGTCGCCCTTGAAAGCGACCGCTTGGAACTGAGCTGCATGGGTGGATAGGACAATGGATAGCTTCACGGAATAGACCTCCTGGGCGCGGGATCGGCGCGCCCGGCAAATGGGCGTCGTATTGGGTTATGGGCGCCCCCTTCTCCCGGCAGGCAGAAGGGGGCACCAAGGAGGAGGAAGAAACTAGATGATCGTATCCTGCCCAATCCGTGGCAGGGCGTACACGGGTTTCCAGCCTTCGCTCAGCGGCTCGCGCAGATAGGGCTCCATCTCTGCTTCGCTGCGTAGCGTCACTTCTTCCACCGGCGGCACTGTGCCCGCCGGGAAGGCGTCCAGGATCTGGTCGTTGAGCAGCGTCAAGTACTTCAGAATCGCCGCCACCGGCCGCTTGGCCTTCTCCGCCGAGCCCTGGGTCGCCTTGCCCACCACTCCCTCGGGCGTCGCCGCTAGCTCGATGGCAAAGTGCCCCTCACCTTCCGACCAGCGGCTGGGCCGCGAGAAGGGGTCCACCGACTTGTCAAAGTGCCCCTCCGGCAGGTAGCTCTTGCCCTCGGTGTCGACGGCGTAGCGCATGTCCACCATCTCGGGATGCAGCAGCAGGCCCAGCGAGGTCTCCGACTCGTCGGCGTGGACAAAGGTGGTATCCCACTTGCCGCCCTTTTCGCTGGTGCGGAAGAACTCGCGTACCGCCCGGTGCCAGTCGATGACGCGGAAGATGCCGGGCAGGTGGTAGCGTTTCTGGAACTGCTGGATGGCCGATTCCAGCATCCACAGGTGACCGTGGTTGTTGATCAGGATCTGTTTGCGGAATCCGTCGTTCCACAGGCCCAGCATCACGTCGATCAGCAGCTCGCGGGCGACGTTCTCGCGGACGGGGATGGTGCCCGGCATGCCCATGTGGTGGTAGGGGTGTGAGCCATAGTTCAAGGGGGGGAGGGCCAGGTTGACCGCCGCCCCGCGCTTGGCCGTGTAGCGGTGCACCCCCTCCAGGATCTGGCTGACGTACAAGGTGTCCGAGGCGCTGGGCAAGTGGGCGCCGTGCAATTCGGAACAGCCGATGGGGATGAACACGATGTCGTTCTTCTTCCGGTTCTCCTCCACCTGCCAGCGGGTCGTCGTCTGGATGTAGGATCCCGGCTTGCCCCACTCGACGGGCGAGGGCACGCCGTATTCCTCTAGGATGGCATCGATCTCGGCATCACTGGATTCCCAGATCTCTTTCTTCAGCCGTCCAACCGTATTGTCCTCAAAGAACAGATCCGGTTCATCGGTGGATAACAGTCCTGCAGGTACTTTTCTTTCTGACATTGTAACGCTCCTTACGTTTTGGTTAGTATTTGATTAAGCCTTGCCTGGTACGATCCAGGATAGGCAGGAATCACTCGAGTATCCAGCGCTGGTCAATCAAGGAAACAGCGCCACGGCCGCCTGGTTCACTTTGGCCATGCATGCGGCCTTGGTTCTTTGATCTAGCCCCCCTAAACTTCAACCGGGCGACCCTGGTGCATCGATTCGGTGGCGGCCAGCGCCACGGCCACCGTTGCCCGGCTGTCGTGGCCGGTAATCGGCGCCTCGCGGCCGGTGCCTACGCAATCCACGAAGGTCTGCAGTTCCGTGACAAAGGCCTCGCCCAACCGCTGGGGGGTGGTCCACGGCATGTCGTGATGCACGCCCCCGGGATCGAGCAGGCGCACTGGCGTTTGGCGGAAGCGGCCGATTTGGACAGCTCCCTGATCGCCGATCACCTCGAACCGCAGATCGTGACCGTAGCGCGTTGTGCGCGACACATACAGACTGCCCATCCCGCCACCGGCGAAGCGCAGGCTAACGATAGCGTTGTCCACGTCGCCCACCTGGCCGATGGCCGGATCGACCAGCGCCTCACCCTCGGCATACACGTGGACGACTTCGTCGTCCAACAGCCAGCGCGATAGGTAAAGGTCATGGTACATGGCGTCCAGCAGCAACCCGCCGCTCACAGCCGGGTCGGCAAAGCTGGGCGGCGGCGGATCGGTGTCGCCACTGATGGCGCGAATGACCAGCGGCCGGCCAATGGCTCCGTCTTCAATGTACTGCTTGGCCGCGATGTGCCCCGCATCGAACTGGCGCACGTGGCCCATCATGAGCATGACGCCCGCCGCCTCGGTGGCGGCAATGGCCCGGTCACAGGCCTCCAGGGTCAGAGCCAGGGGTTTCTCGCAGAAGATATGCAGCCCGGCAGCCGCGCATTGTTGCACATTGTCCGCGTGGGCCGAGGTGCTACTCGAGATGCAAACGGCGTCAAGTTCCTCTTCGGCCAACAACGCATCCAGACCAGGATGAACGTGTATGTCTCCGGAATAACGGCGTGCTTCTTCGGCCCTCTCCGGATCGGATGTGGTGACGGCGACCAGCTTCACGCCTTGAACACGGCGAGCCAGGTTCTCCGCGTGGGTCAGGCCCATGCGGCCG
>JASFOV010000205.1:0-7755 GCA_050116355.1 Anaerolineae bacterium | reverse complement strand
GGCTGTGTCTTTTGGGTCTGGACGCTGGGCCAGCGCATGCTCTCCCGGCAGGCGGGCCTCTTTGCCGCCCTGATCGTAGCCACCGGCGCGCCCTATCTGTTGACCTCGCGCTTTGTGTACACCGATGCCCTCCAGCTGTTTCTCCTCCTGTTCAACCTGTATACCTTCTGGCGATTGGTGGAACAGCGGCCCCGGCCCAGTTGGGGAATCTCGGGCGCCTTTGCCCTGACCCTGGCCCTGCTACTCAACACCAAATACAATGCCTACCTGTACGTACTTGCCCTCGGTGTAGCCGTGCTGGTTGACCACCGGCATCTGCTGGGAGAGGCGCGCTTTTGGACCAGCATCGGCTTCGCATCGCTGGGATTGCTACCCGTCATCCTCTGGAACGCAGCCCACGATTGGGTATCCATACGCTGGCAGCTTTCCCACCTGGGCTTCAGCCTGACCGGCGATCACAGCCTGCTGGGCAGCGCCTATCACAGCTTGGCCTATCTTACCTGGCCACTGGTAGCTGTCGCCTTGCTGGGCTTGTGGCGAGTGCGCAACCCAGCTGAGCGGTTGCTCAGCTTGATCGCCCTCTTTCTCCTGCTACCCGTCGCCCTCAGCCCAGCCAACAGCCCTCGCAACCTGAGCAGTGGCCTGGTCGCCCTAGTGCTCCTGGCCGGCGCCCGTCTGCCCAAACGGCTTTACAACCACCGGCAAGTGGCGGTCGCGGTCCTGTTCGGGCTCCTTGCAGTGGCGACAGCGGTGTATGGCCTGGGAACAATCGTCGCTCTATCTGGCCCATCGATCTGGCCTCAAAGCAGCGTTGTGTCCGACATCCGTCGTGATGCCGCCGGCTGGCGCCACCTGGGACCCGAACTGGCCGCCTATCCCCCACCGGTCTATGCCTTGGACTACAGCATCGCCTCGCAGATTTGGTACTACAGCGGCCAGCCCGCCTATACCTCCTGGGGACAATACCA
The DNA here is from genome assembly GCA_050116355.1 of Anaerolineae bacterium. Lineage (GTDB taxonomy): Bacteria > Chloroflexota > Anaerolineae > JAAYZQ01 > JAAYZQ01 > JASFOV01. The sequence goes on along the minus strand of JASFOV010000205.1, from coordinate 6,787 downwards.
GATCTGGGGCATCCCCGACCTGCACGACGTCACCATCGCTAGTCTGGCCTACCTGTCAGAAGATCTCGTGACAGACCGCCTGCGCCAAAACTTCAGATCCGTGAGCGGCCCCCAGCACCTCACCTACGACGAGTGGGGCGCCACCAAACAGGTTCACCTCTGGCAAGCAAATGGTTCCCTGGTAGATCAAGCCACGTTCTTGCAGCAGTTCGACTTTTTGAACCTTTTGGAGGCTGATCGTTGAAGCCACCCTCCCGCTCGGTCCTGCGCGTCAGCAAGAACGCCTTTGCCCGTCTCGCCGCCCAGGTCTGGGCCAAACTGCTGTCCATCGCGTTGGTCGCCCTCGTCGCCCGGTACGAGACTGCGGAAAGCCTGGGGCGCTATGTACTCGTCCTGACCATCGTAGCCATTGCCGGGGCGCTGGCTGATCTGGGGCTGAACACCTTTCTCACCCGCGAGGTTGCCCGTGAGACCGACAACGAAGGGTGGCGCGATCTATTGGGCACAACGCTCTTGCTGAAGGTGAGTCTCTCCCTCGTTGGCCTGGCCGGGCTGGTGGTCGTAGCCGCCCTACAGATCTTTCCCCCAGCGACCAGTCCACTGATTGCGGTGGGGGGCCTGCTCCTCCTGCCCGAAGCGATGGTGGGCACCATGCGCGCTTTTGTCAACGCTCGCCAACGCATGGAGGTCAGCGGTCTGATCGACATGACCATCCGCTTGATTGCCGTCGCTGGCTCCTGGCCGGCGCTGAGCGCCGGGTTTGGCGTCGCGGGGGTCATCCTCTGTACCGTAGGGGCCACGTGGCTCGGTGCCCTGCTGTATGGCGCCATTCTCCTACGTTGGCGGGCTATCCCAAGCTGGTCCTGGTCGGTTCGCCGCTGGCTATCCTACCTACAAGAGTCCTATCCCTTTGCCCTGACCTCCATCGTGGCCATGGTCTACGCGCGCATCGATCTGCTGTTGCTTGGGCTGTGGCAGGGAGAACTCGCCGCGGGCTGGTACGGCGCCGCCTACAAACTGTGGGAGGCGCTGGGCCTGCTGCCGGCCAGCCTGCTTGAGGCCCTTTTTCCCGAGATGTCGCGCCTTTCGAGCAGTCCCCAAGGATTGCAGAGCTTGCGCCGCCTGTTCCGTCGAGGCAGCCCCTGGATGTTGGCTGGTGGCCTCCTGTTGGCGACCGGCGGCATCCTGGTTGCCGGCCCGTTGCTGTCCCTCGTCTATGGCGGAAATGGCGAGTACGCGCCGGCCGTTGCGCCGCTCCGCCTGTTGCTGCTGGCCACACCAGCCATGTTCCTCTACCTGTTGAGCGGTCATGTGCTCTATGCCCTGGGCCAGCAGCGAAGGGTGACGGTTGCGATGTTCATCGTCGGTGGGCTGAACATCGTCCTCAATTTGATCGTCATTCCCCGCTGGAGCTTTCTCGGCGCCGCCGCCGTTGCCCTGGCCTCCGAGTGGCTGCTGTTGGTGCTGGTCTATCCCCAGGCTTACCGCGCACTCGATCGCCAGGGCGGTCGATCGTAAAGAAATCTTCTCTGGGTTCCTCTCCTACCTCCAGATAGAACCTCTTTCCTATTTCCTTGCCCTCCGTTGTGTGGTACAATCTGTCCACAACCGGAGCGAGTACCTGGATGCCTATGATGACAGCCTGCACTTGGCCCTTGATCTGTCCCGTCTGCGGCGATGGCTTGCGTGCCGCGGCCGGCACCCTCAAGTGCCCACAATCCCATAGCTTTGATATCGCCAAAGAGGGCTATGTCAATCTACTGCTATCCGGCAAACGGCGGGCCAAGATCCGTGGCGACGCCAAAGCTATGCTTCGCGCGCGCCGCCGCTTTCTCGAGCAGGGCTTCTACGAACCACTCTCTGACACTCTGAACCAGCGCGTGCAGCACTACCTAGAGACGGCGACCAGGGCCGGCCCGACAGCTGCGCCCATCTACGTGGCCGACATGGGCTGCGGCGAGGGTTACTACGTCGGTAGGCTGAAACAAGCCCTGGATCGCCGCCTGGCGACCACCACTTGCCGCTATTTTGGGATGGATATCTCCAAACAAGCGGCGCGGCTGGCGGCTAAGGCGTACCCGGACATCTGCTTCTTTGTGGCCAATACCAACGACCAGATCCTGTTCGCCACCGGCTCCGTGCACATTCTATTCAACATCTTTGCTCCGCGAAACCCCGCTGAATTTGCGCGGGTGATCGTACCCGGTGGCCTTTTGCTCGTAGCCCTGCCCAATCCCGATCACTTGGCAGATTTGCCCGCCGAGCTCAAATTGCTCGGCATCGAGGCAGACAAGCAACAGCACATTTTGGACCACCTTGCCAGCACCTTCACCCTGACGGGCCAACATACCATCAGCCACGAGCTGGTTTTGGACGGTTCACAGCTTGTCGACCTGGTTGGGATGACACCCAACTATTGGCATCTGGAGGCTGGCGAGTGGCGCACCATCGAGGCGTTGGCTGGCACGACAACAAGCGCCAGCTTCACCATCTTGGAATTCCGCAGAGACCAGGCAGCCGGGGCCGAAACCACCATGACCACGCCGTGATCGATCTGACGGACCGGCAGACCACAGCTAGAATGGAGGGGATAGAGAGTGAGCATATCTTCCACAGCGAGAAGGGGACAGACCATGATCAAGCTGCAAGGGGACGATCGACCGACTTACATCCTGAGCTACCCGCGGACGATCCGCTGGACCAAGGGTGGGCTGATTCTTCTCTTGGTGATAGCCGCCTTGGTCCAATGGGGCTCGGCCTGGGTCCGCTACCTCAGGCCGGTCATTGAGGTCCTTGGCACGTCCATCGATCCGATCCCGGTCCTGACGGCTCAGCCCCTCCGCCCGCTCATCGGCGCCCACCTCAGCCTCTTGTTCGTTGCAGGAGCTGTAGCCTTCCTCTATGCCGCACTGCCGGATCTGTCCCTGGCCGAGGGCGGCCTGGCAGCGCGCACGGCCCTGGGCTGGCGAGCGATCCCCTGGGCCTCGATCACCACCGTGCGCCTCATTCTGTTCGAAGAATCCCCGCGCACCTTGGTGCTGGTACAGGGCACATGGTCGAGATGGTCTCCCTGGCCGCGGCTGGTGAGCATGTGCCTGGGCGCCGGTTTCGAGCCCGGCCTGCTCTTCACCTCCGATATCCAAGAGTTCCGGCCTTTTATCCAGCGCCTCTACGACGAGGTGACGCACATTTCTCCCGATGCCCTGTTCGACGACGAGTTCTTTTCCCTGCCTGTCCGCCTCGTTCTGGAGCCAGGCGCCACCTTGGATATTCTGGCAGAGCAGGTCAGCGGCGAGGGCTGGCCGCTGAACCTATCGGCTCAGGCAATGGCCGCTGTGCCTGCAGGGCTGGCGGTTGTGAACTTGTTACTCATGGCTATCTATGGCGGGGGTTGGTGGAAACCCCTGGTCATCATCGGTCTCTGCGAAGTGGAATGGCTGATCGGCGCCTTTTACCTGTACGCCCTGGCCGAGTTCTTTCCCGCCGAGATCGAGTACCAACAGGCCGCACTGCTGTACCCTCTACCCCAGGTGCCGCGCGCGCTGCTGACCGTCCCCATGGCCATCCTGGTCGCCGCCGGGCTGGCCTTTCCGGCTGCCCTCGTCGGGTTGGTCGGCGTGATATGGTCCGTCCTCCTCACCACCTTCCTGGTCCAAAAGATCTACCGTCTGGATTCGATTCTGCCGGCGATGTTGGGCGGTGCGGTTCAAGCCCTGTACCAATTCATGATCTTGGCCCTCGCCGTCACCAGATAGCCTCTGGTAACAGACCCAAATCCGGGCTAGTCCCTATCCCCAGCGCTTGCAACCGCGCTGGGGATCGTCTTGTCCGCGGGATGAGATCCCCGTTGCCGGACAGCCACCCGATCCGGTAGGGATTCGCTGGCTAGCAAGATGTGGACAGGAGATCCCTTTTGCGCTATAATCGCAGGCAAGTCGCTCCAGGGGGGAGAACCATGCACGGATTTCACAAGACCCTCGATCTGATCTGGCGAACCTATTCGGGTGAGGCCGCCTGGCAGACCGTGGCTGATCTGAGCCGCTTTCACCGGATCCAAGCCAGTCCCGGCTACCGGGGCGCAGCCCAGATGGTCCACCAACACCTGACCAGCGCCGGAGTGGAGGTCGAGACCCTCTCCTTTCCAGCCACCGAGCAGGCCCGGTTTTGGGCCCGGCCCAGCTTTCAGGAGTGGGACTGCCAGGAAGCTACCCTGCGTCTGGTCGCCCCGGAGGACAAGTCCTCCCTGCTGGCCGACTTTCGGGCCAACCCCATCTCATTGATCCAGCGCAGCCTCCCTTTTGACGGCGAGGTCGAGGTGGTCATCGTTGAGGATGGCGTGGAAGACGCCGACTACCAGAATCTCGAGGTGACCGGCAAGGTCGTGCTTACCAAAGGCGATCCACAGCGCGTGTGGGACCTAGCTGTCCACCAGCGGGGTGCGGTCGGCATTCTATTTGACGGGATGCGGACGGTATCGCCCGTACGTCCCGAAGGCGACTTGGCCAACGTGCGCCAATACACATCCTTCTGGTGGAAACCGGGAGACACCAAATGCTTTGGTTTTGTCCTGACGCCCAGCCAAGGACTGACCCTGCGACGGTTGCTGAAAAGGAGCGGGTCCCCCGTTCGGGTTCACGCCCGGGTCGACAGCCGCCTGTACGATGGCGCCCTCGAGGTTGTTCAGGCCACGATCCCAGGCACCGGAGCACAGGAGATCCTGGTCACCGCGCACCTGTGCCATCCCCAGCCATCGGCCAACGACAACGCCTCGGGCGCGGCCGCCGCTCTTGAAGCCGCCCGGACCCTACAAACCCTCATCGACACTGGGAAGTTGCCCCGACCCCGGCGCACCATCCGTTTCCTTTGGATGCCCGAAATGACCGGTACCTACGCCTATCTGGCTGACCGCGAGCAGGAACTGGACCAGCTGGTGGCCGGCATCAACCTGGACATGGTCGGTGAAGATCAGAACCAAACCGGTAGTGTCTGGCTCATCGAGAATCCGCCCGACGCGATCGCCTCCTTCGCGCCCGACCTGTTGGCCTGTCTGCGCGACAGACTCCCAGAGCTCACGTCCATGTCCGATGTCACACCCAGCCATACCGGGATGGGCGCCATTCCCCTCTACCGCCAGGCTGAAACCCCGTTCTCCGGCGGCAGTGATCACTACATTCTCTCCGACCCGGCCGTCGGCGTACCCACGCCCATGCTTATCCAATGGCCTGACCGCTTCTACCACACCGCCGCCGACACACCCGATCGCACCGATCCCCATAGCCTGGCCCGTGCCGGTTCGTTGGCCGCCGCCTACGCCTACTGGCTGTCCACCGCTGGGGCCCTGCAAGCAACCTGGTTGGGATACGAAATGGTGGCCCGGTTCAAAACACGGCTGGTCCACCTGGCGCAAGAGACCGTCACCGAAACCCTGGTCATCGACGACGTCGAGGCGCTGGCCCGCACCTTGGCCGGCCTGGACCGGCGCATGGCCTACCATCTCGACCGCCACAAAGCGGCGCTGGATACACTGGAATGGATCGCCCCGCTGGAGTGTCCAATCCATGATCTACAGACTGCCGCCGAGCAAGCGGCCAACCGCGAATTGGCCTGGGCCAAGGGTACCATCGAGTTGCGCGCGGTAGCGCTGGACGCAACGCTCCCTGGTGCCCCACCGTCCCCCGCTCTTTCGCAACACGAACAGCAGGCGGCGGACCTGCTCCCTGTACGACAGGTCCGCGGACCGGTGCCGCTGCAGAGCTATCTCCACCAACTAGACGCTCCGGATCGCGACGCCTGGCACCAATTGCTCCAGGATCGCAACGATCGGAGCCACCATACCCTGGTCGAACTGGCCACCTTCTGGGCGGACAGCAGCCGCTCAATTCTGGAAATTGCTGACTTGGTCGAGATGGAAACCGGGCAGCGGGACGTCGAACTATTGCTCACCTACTTCCGCCTGTTGGAGAAGCTGGAGTTCATCCAGTTTGTCTAGCAGCCAACCATGGACTGGAGCTTCTCTGGCCCCAGGCAGTCATTGAGGAGAGATACAATGCACGTACTGGTTACCGGCGGCGCGGGATATATTGGCAGCGTCGTCACCGAGGAACTCATCCGCCAGGGTGAACGGGTCACTGTCTATGACAACCTGTCCCAAGGCCATCGAGCTGCGGTCCACCCCCAAGCCGAGTTTATCCAGGGCGACCTGGCCAATCCTCAGGCCGTCTCTGACCTGTTCAAAGGGCGCAGCCTTGATGCGGTGATGCACTTTGCATCGTACACCCTGGTCGGCGAATCCATGGAAAAGCCGTTGAAGTATGTGGGGGACAATGTGGTCAATGGCCTCAATCTACTGCGGGCCATGGTCGACCACGGTGTGCGGCGCTTCATCCTCTCCTCTACCGCGAACCTCTTCGATCAGCCGGCCCGCATCCCCATCGACGAGGGGGAGCAGATTGTACCCGGCAGCCCCTACGGCGAGTCCAAATTCATCCTGGAGCGCACACTCCATTGGCTGGACCGCGTCCATGGCCTGCGGTACGCTGCGTTGCGCTACTTTAATGCAGCCGGTGCCACGGCCGAACGGGGCGAGGATCACAACCCAGAGACGCACCTGATCCCGCTGGTCCTGCAAGTGGCGCTGGGTCAGCGCGACCAGATCCAGGTTTTTGGCAGTGACTATCCCACCCGCGACGGTACGTGTGTTCGAGACTATATCCACGTCCTTGATCTGGCTCAGGCTCACATCTTGGCCCTCCACGCGTTGGACCAGGGCAGCCGCACCTACAACCTG
>JASFOV010000204.1:0-7763 GCA_050116355.1 Anaerolineae bacterium | reverse complement strand
CAAGACGCGCGTGGCAGAGGGCCGCGGTCTCAGCCTGGAAGAAGTGGAGACGGTCGCCCGCGGCCGGGTGTGGACCGGCGAGCAGGCCCTGGCGGCAGGCTTGGTGGACGAGTTGGGTAGCCTGCAGGCTGCAGCCGGAAGAGCCCGCGAACTGGCGGGCATCTCCCCTCGCCGCTACGCCCCCTTGGTGAGCGTACCCACACCCAAGCGCGAGCTTCTGGCTCAACCGTCTGTCGAAACCGGCGAATGGCTGGCGGCGTGGAGCGTGCTGTTGCGCGAAGGCGTCTATGCCCTAGCTCCGTGGGTGATCCGCATTCGTAGCTGAGATCAGAGATAGGAAACTCTGCAACCCATGACGAATCCCAAGTCGTTCCCTTCACGCCGTTCGGCGGTCCTGGCCCAGCAGGGCATGATCTCCACCAGCCAACCGCTTGCGGCCATGGCTGGCCTACGGATGCTCATGGCGGGCGGCAACGCGGCGGACGCGGCCATCACCGTAGCGGCGATGCTTAACGTCGTGGAGCCGATGTCCACGGGCATCGGCGGCGATTGTTTTGCCCTGATCTACGAAGCCAAGACAGGCCACGTGCACGCACTCAATGGCAGTGGCCGCGCGCCGGCAGCCTTTGGCCTGGCCGAAGCACAGCGCCTCAAACTGGACAAGATGCCACTCCTTGGGCCGCTGCCCGTCACCGTACCCGGCACAGCCAGCGGTTGGCAAGCTCTGCTGCAACGCTTTGGCACAAGGACGCTGGCCGAGTGTTTGGCGCCGGCCATTGAAACCGCCGAGACCGGGTTTCCTGTCAGCGAACGGATCAGCGCCGGCTGGCAGCGTGCCACAGAAAAGCTGTCGAGGAACAATGAAGCCGCGCGCGTGTACCTGCCCGCTCCCCGGCCTGGCCAGATCCATCGCCAACCGGACCTAGCCCGCACCTTCCGCTCCGTGGCTGAGGGCGGTGCGGAGGCCTTCTACCGGGGGCCACTGGCCACCAAGATCGCGGCCTGCGTGCAATCGCAAGGCGGCTATCTGACCCCTGGCGATCTGGCGGCGCACCAAGCGACCTGGGGCACCCCCATCCGCACCACCTACCGCGGCGTCGAGGTATGGGAGCACCCGCCCAATGGTCAAGGCCTGGCGGCGCTGGTGGCGCTCAATATTGTCGAGGGCCACGATCTGGCGGCCATGGGCTATTTTGAGCCGGCCCGCTGGCATATCATGATCGAGGCCATGCGCATGGGCATGGCCGACGCGGCCCGCTATGTGGCCGACCCCCAAATGGCCCACGTGCCGGTGTCCGGGCTGCTGGCCAAGGAGTACGCCGCCCGCCGGCGGGCGACGATCCAGCCCGATCGCACTGTGGAACTGGTGGCACCCGGCCAGCCCGAACACAAGGATACCGTGTACTTGACCGTGGTGGATGGCGAGGGCAATGGGGTGTCCTTTATTAACAGCCTGTATCACGGGTTCGGCTCGGGGCTGGTTGTCCCGGGCACGGGGATCTGCCTGCAAAACCGCGGCGCCTGCTTCACGCTGGAAGAGGGACACCCCAACGCCCTGGCCGGTGGCAAACGTCCCTACCATACCATCATCCCTGGCATGGCCCTGCGCGATGGACGCCTGTGGCTCAGTTTCGGCGTCATGGGCGGCTTTATGCAACCCCAGGGCCACTTGCAGGTGCTGGTCAACATGATCGACTATGGGCTAGCGCCCCAGGCGGCGCTGGATGCGCCCCGCTTTCGCGTCGACGAACGTGGCGGCTCGCGGGTGGCCATCGAGACGGGCGTGCCGCTCAAGACACGCAAGGCGCTGGCCGCCATCGGCCACGACCTGCGGCCCGAGACCACCTTTAGCCCCGGCTTTGGCGCGGGCGACATCATCGCCGTGGATCAGCAAAGCGGCGCCTTGTGGGGCGCCGCCGACCCGCGAAAGGACGGCTGTGCCGTAGGCTTTTAGGTATGAGACAAACGACCGGCCTGCCAGTGCTTCTGCCCCCAGCAGGCCGGTTCTGCGTGCCTACTGCTTGTCCAAGGCTGACGCTTTCAATCCAGATTCGATGGTCTGGCGCCTCACCGATTCCTGACCACAAGGGGTAGGTAGGCTTGATTGCCCCACTTGTGACCCCAGACACCGGAGTGGGTGGCCCAGGGCGCTTGGTCCTGGTACGTCGCCAGGAAGCCGCCCACCGGTCCACTAGCCACAGCCGGATAGTTTGCAGCCGGAGCGCCGATGGTGTCTTCCAGGCCCACTTCGTACCCCGTACTGGCGAGGGCCTGCCCGGCAATGGGCACGTCGATCACCCCCTGCTGCTTGCGCCAGACGACTAGGTAACGCTGGCCACTCTCGCTGCCGGCCACGGCCGGGCTGGTCTCGTCTGCAGATGACATTGTGATCTTGATATCGCCCGCGTGGGGCATTCCCCCTTCGTCGACCATGATGCCATAGATGTCCCGCCCCGTAGTGGGATGATGGTGCTCCCAGACAACCAAGTACTTCTCTGCGGTGGGGCTGGTTGGGATAGCAGCCACGGCCGGCGCCGTGCTGTGGACCGAGTAGTACGCCAGCCGTACGGGGCTCCAGTCCGGCGGTGGGCCATCGCCATCCACCAGCCGACTCCAGACGTCCCACAGACTGGCTCCGGGATCCCATTGCTGCCAGACAACCAGGAAACGGTTGGCATGACGATTGTAGGCCACATCCGGACTCTGCCGGGGTGCCCCGCCGGGATCCAGCGAGATGTCAATGGTATGAAAAGGCGCGCCCAGCGCGTCCAACACTTCTGACTCGATGTGAGTCACAGAAGGCGGAGGTCCTACATTGACTTCATATTCCCACACAACCAAGAAGGTTTGCGAGGTATGGGCATACGCTACCGCTGGGTTGCGAGGCATGAGCACTCCAGTGATTCCCGTAAAGACCGGAACCTCGGTACCGATGGGCGTCGCGTCGGCTGCCAGCCGGCGTGCTTTGATAAGACTCTGGCTCGTCGCCGGAATCTCCTCCTCCCAAACGACCAGGTACTCGTTGCGATCGCGGTTGTAGGTCACGTCCGGGTAGCGCCGCTCCGCACCGGGACCGGCTGCCACCCACTTGCCGCCCAGCGACCGACCATTTGAATCAAAGCGTTCGGCGCGGATATCGTCGTTGCCTGGCCGATCATTGAACAGTACGACTAGGTATTCATTCCACTTGCTGTTGTAGGCGACCGATGGATGCACCTCTCTCTCAACCTCGTCGCGGACGACGAAACGATCGCCAACCCACCCGCCGCCATCGGCCGCGCGCACCCCCTGGGGAATCACCAGCAACCCACCGACGAGCCCCATGGCCACTACGAATTCCGTGATTGATACCCGTTTGAGCTTTCCCTTTTTCATTGCAGACCTCCTTTGTACGTCTAGAACCGGACAGCTCTTCTGAACTATGTTCATCGCTGCTCCATTCGACCGACACCCTGCCAGCTCAATAGTCATGCGGGGGCATCATCGTCAGCCGCGACAACGAACTATGTGTCACAAAAGGTACAAAGCCTTGGTCCAATGACCGTGCATATGCCTCGCCGGCGAATTGTAGGGCATACTCACACACAAATACCGGCAGGCCGGCTGTTTGATAGTTGGCCAAATGGCCCAGATAGTAGGTCGTCAGATCGGGGTCCTGAGGCCGGTCGTAGCCGTCGGGGTCGTTCCAGTCGTCAGTGGCGTCGCCATCGAACCAAACCGCCTCCTGGGCGACGGCGTCGATCACGTCGACCAGCTGGGGGTGGCCCTCAAGCAGGGCGGCGGCGTTTTGCTGGACGACCACAAAGTCCGGATTGCGGGTTGTGGCATAGGCATGGATCTCACCGATGAGCGCGATCATCTCCGTAGCTGGATCCACGCCGGCCGCCTGGGCGGCGGTCACCACCGCTTCATCTTCGTATCCCTCCACCCAATCGAGGTAGATGCCATCAAAGCCATCGCGCAGGACCTCGTCAAGGGCGCTTTGGTAGTTCCGGTCGGGCAGAACACCCCCTGCCAGGCCATAGATCATGACGTCTTTCCAGCCTGCATCCCAATAGGCAACTGGGTAGTTGCCCGCCCAACCGTCGGGGTCACAGGATAGAATATAGTCGGGCCAGCCAGCGGGACGGGGCGGTCGGCAGTCCCAGTCACGCGACCAGGTCCAGTACCAGCGCCAGTCCTCCGCTTGGCCAATGTCCACATAGGCCAGAACCCGCTTGCGATGCACGCCATCGCTGGCCCGGCTCGCCCGCAGGCGGGCCACCATGCCCGCGGTGTCAAACTGCCTATCGTCCGAGGACCAGTCGGTGCGCGTGGGCTCCAGAACGAGCAGATCGTAGTGGGAGGCGGCCAAGGCATCCACGGCGCCCGGCGCGCTGAGGTCTTGGAGCTGGTAGGCCCAATAGGCGACCTCCTGCAGGGGCAGGGGATCATCGTAGGCCCCCTCAGCGATCTCCTCTGGTGTCAAGCTGACCGATGCGGCCACCAGAGGTCGGGCTGTAGCCACTGGAGCGTTGGTATTGGGCGTAGCAGACAGCGACACGTGCGCCGTCTCGCCGCTGGACGCGGCCGACGCACAGGAAGCGCACACAAGGGCAACCAACAAGCCCAACAGCGGCAGCCTTGCGCCAGGCAACATTCAGATCTCCCTAGATAAGTCGCTCCACAGTCTCGCGAACCGTTCGAAGTCGGGTGGACTCCTGGTGTCCAGCGCTACGAGCCTACATAGCGGGCATAAAGCGCCCGGGCCTGGGCTGGATCGTCGGTGCCCTTGATGATGGCCCGCCCGTCGGCAAAGACCGTGAGCTGGCGATCCTCCACATCGAAACGGACGAGATACTCGTTGACGGTCACATCGCCCACACCCGCTAGCCGCTTGGCCAGCGCCGGCAGGTTTAGGGATTCGGTGGAGCGCGGACTGACCTGCACCGCATTCCGCCCGCAGAGGACCGCGACCACCGATCCACGCTCTGCGTTCAGAAGTTCATACTGGCCGTCGTCGCACACGGGACAGCGCGTCTTGCCGCGCTGGACTTGGGCGCGCTCAAAGTCACCGTTCCACACATCGACCATCACCAAGCTGCGCAAGAGCTCGTCTTTGTGGTCGAGCAGGATCTTGAGGGCTTCGGTGGCCTCCAGCGCGGCGATGATGGCCACGATAGGCCCCAGCACGCCAGCCGTCTCACAGGTGGGCACCGAGCCTGGCGGCGGCATGGGGCCCAGCAAGCAGCGCAGGCAGGGAGTCTCGCCGGGCAGGATGGCCGCCGACAAGCCATAGGTGCCCAGTACACCGCCGTAGACCCACGGAATCTCCAGTTTGACGCAGGCCTCGTTCACAAGGTACCGCACCTCAAAGTTGTCAGCACCGTCCAGCACTACGTCGGCGCCCCGGATAAGGTTCATGATCGTATCGGCGTTGACATCGACGACGTGCTCTTCGACGTCGACGAGGGAGTTGATCTGTCGCAGGCGGCGGGCGGCGGCCACGGCTTTGGGGATGCCGGCCTCCGCGTCCGCCTCACTGTAGAGCGCCTGGCGGGGCAGATTATGGTACTCGACAAAGTCCCGGTCGGCCACCAGCAGCCGGCCCACCCCGGCCCGGACCAGATGAGCGGCCACATGGCTGCCCAGCGCCCCGCAGCCGATGACGACCGCGGTCCTGTCAGCCAACCGTGCTTGGCCTTCCTCACCCCAACCGGGTAGGATCATCTGCCGGGAATAGCGCAGGAATCGATCGTTCATGGCCTTCTTGCCTCCGAGTCCTGCCAGCCACGTAATGCTGCGACCGGCGAAAAGGTCTGCCCTCATTATAGCCCAAAACAGACAAGACAACAAGCACCAACAGGCAGCCACTGCCACCCCCGCCCCCTCGACTTGATCGTAGCTCAGTTATGCGCTACAATGTCCTTGCCGCTTGCCCGGGGAAAGGAGCAACCTTTATGGAAAAGGTCATCACCATTGAGCGCCATATTCTGGAGCAGCAGAAGCGCCATCCGGAGGCCACCGGCGTGCTGACCAGCATCCTGTACGATATTGCAGTTGCGGGCAAGCTGATCGCACGGGAGACGACCCGCGCCGGCCTGGAGGATATCCTGGGCCTGACCGGAAGCCGAAACATCCAGGGCGAAGAGGTGGCGAAACTGGACCAATACGCCAATGCGGCGATCATCCGCCTGAACCAATTCACGGGCCGGCTGGCGGCCATGGCTTCGGAGGAAGTGGAGGATCTCATTCCCATTCCCGATGGCTTTCCGACCGGTCGCTATCTCATGGTCTTCGACCCGCTGGACGGTTCCTCCAACATCGACTACTCGGTGAGTATCGGCACCATCTTTTCCATCCTGCGGCGCCAAGCGCCGAAGGGCAGGCCGGTTACCGAGGCAGACTGCCTGCAACCGGGGCGCAATATTGTGGTGGCCGGTTATATTCTGTATGGCCCCAGCACCATGCTGGTCTACACCTCGGGCAATGGCGTGCACGGATTCACGTTGGACAACACCGTAGGAGAGTTCTTGCTAACCCATCCCAATATCAAGATCCCGGCCAATCCCAAGTATTACAGCGTCAACCAAGGGTACGAGCGCTATTGGATCCGTGAGATTCAGGAGTACACCGACTACCTGCAAAGCGCCGACCTGTCCCTGCGCTACATCGGATCGCTGGTTGCGGACTTTCATCGCAATCTGTTGGGCGGCGGCATTTTCTACTACCCGTCGGACTCGCGCGATCCCAAAAAGCCGCATGGCAAACTGCGGCTGTTGTACGAGGCAGCGCCGCTCGCCTTCTTGGCTGAACACGCCGGGGGGGCAGCCTCGGATGGCACCCAGCCCATCCTGGACATCGTGCCCACGGAACTGCACCAGCGCACGCCCCTGTTCATCGGGAACAAGGAATTGGTAACTCTGGCCGAACAGTACCTGCGTGGTGAGAAGCAGTAGCGTACAGGCCAAGGACACCCAAGCCTAGCCAAGGAGAAGGACTACATGACCGAACAGGACGTACTGGACATCACCATCATCGGCGGCGGCCCGTCAGGCCTGTTCGCCGCCTTCTACGCCGGCATGCGCGATGCACGGACCAAGATCATCGACAGCCTGCCGCAGTTGGGTGGCCAATTGATGGCGCTGTACCCCGACAAGTATATCTATGACATTCCGGGGTTTCCCAAGGTGCTAGCCCGCGAGTTTGTAGAGCGCCAGGTCGACCAGGCGATGGATTTTGGACCGGAGGTCTGCCTGGATGAGAAGGTGACCCAGCTAGCGCGGCGGTCCGACGGATTGATTGAGCTCCGTACGGAACCCGGCAACGTACATCTGAGCCACACTGTGATCATCGCGGCTGGCGTGGGCGCCTTTGTTCCGCGCACCCTGGACATCCCCGATGTTCAGGAGATGGAGGGCAAAGGGGTCTACTACTTTGTCAAAGATTTGGATGCCTTCCAGGGCCAGCGGGTTCTGATTGTGGGCGGCGGCGATACGGCGCTCGATTGGGCGAAGAGCCTGTTGGGCGTGGCCAGCAGCGTCATCCTGATCCACCGCCGGGGCAAGTTTCGCGCTCACGAACAATCGGTCAAGGAGATCTTGATGTCTTCGGCCAATGTGCTCCGCTTCTACGAACTCAAGGCGCTCCACGGCGACGAGCGGGTGCGGGGAGCCACTGTATTTGACAACCGTAGCGACGAGGAGATCACCTTCGAGGTCGATGCGGTGGTGCTAGGCCTCGGATTTCTGGCCAACTTGGGTCCCATCAAGGAGTGGGGCCTC
>JASFOV010000203.1:0-7769 GCA_050116355.1 Anaerolineae bacterium | reverse complement strand
GAGTTCCAACCTGCGCGTCTCCGCTGTCTGTCGCCCCTCCTCTAGGACCTCTTGTACATAGTCCTGAATCGATTGTTGCGTCTCGAGTCCGCTCTGGGGTGCATACAACAAGACGAGTCCCGCTGCCACAGCCGCACCCAGAAAGAAACCACCTGTGAACCGTAAGACTCTGTCCACTTTCTCACCTCCTCCCGATCTCGGTCTTGTCCGAAGTACTAACAGCTTTCCGCACACGGCGGGCTAGTGCGCCAAAGAACTCGGTGTACATCACCTCCAGGGACCGAGGTCGTGGCAGATCGATCCGAATCTCAGCGCGGATCTGCCCCGGTCGATTCGACATCACCAGCACTCGATCGGCCACAAATACCGCTTCCTGGAGATTGTGTGTGACCATCACCGCCGGAACCTGTCGTGTCCGCCAGATCCTAAGCAGTTCCAAATTCATTTGCTCACGGCTCATGGCGTCCAACGCTCCAAACGGCTCATCCAGCAGCAGAATCTCTGGATCCGCTACCAAGGCGCGGGCAATAGCTACTCTCTGGGCCATACCGCCGGACAGCTCCCGAGGATACGCTCCCTCGAACCCAACAAGCCCCACCAACTGGAGCAGCTCACGCGCTTTGCGGCTGGTGGCGGAATGGTTCGCGCCAGCGATCTCCAAGGGCAAGGACACATTGCGCAACACCGTGCGCCAGGGCATTAGGTTGGCCTTTTGGAAGACATATCCGACCCGTCGACGAGGGGTGGAAAGCGCCTGTCCATCCAGCCACACCTGTCCTTCAGTCGGCAGCAGCAGTCCGCCGAGGATTCGCAACAAGGTGCTCTTGCCACAGCCAGAAGGTCCAACCACGGCCACAAATTCTCGTTCACTAACGGTCAGGTTCACCCGCTGCAGAGCCACCAGCTCACCGCGCCTGCTCTTGTAGACGTGTCGCAGGTCTTTGGCCGCCAGCACCGGCTCTGCAGCATCCGGCAGGCTCTTAGTGTCCACAAAACCCCATCTTGATGGCCCGTGTTGCATGGCAAAGCGAACCGGCGAAGGTACAGTTAGATCGGAACCACCTCTCGATCACGGCTCAACCTCGACAATGAATTGATTGGTATACATGGACTCGACATCGTCCTGCTCCCCAACCAGATCCATCTGCTTCATGATGCGCTGGGCTGCTTGCCATTCGTCCGGATTGGAGAGGCCAAGTTGGCCCGAGCCAGCCTCCCAGAACTTGATCGATTCATCGAGGACTGCGCGGCTGATGGCCTCGGTTGTCGCATCACCGGTAGCCTGCGGTATGTACTCCAGGGAGATTTCAAAAGCCTCATCAGGATTCTCTACGGTGAAGGCAATCCCCCGCAAGACGGCCCGGACCATGCCCTGCACCAGTTCGGGATTCTCCTCAATGGTCTGTTCATTGGTAAAGAGCCCGTTGGACACTAGATTGGCATAGTCCGCTACATAGATCACATCCACCTCCTCACCACTGGCTTGCATCTGCACCGGTTCGTTCATCGCATAGCACAGCGCAGCGTCTACCTGCCCTTCAGAGATGGCGGCCACCTGGGTGTAACCAATAGAGACCAATTCTACCGCGCTTTCCTCGATTCCCGCCGCATCGAGCAGGGCACGCCAGCCAATATAGCTGGCTCCGTAGGTGGCTGGCGTTCCCACACGCCGGCCTATCAGGTCAGCCGGCTCGCGGATGCCGGTCTCGCGCAGAGACACTACACAGACCGGGAAGCGCCGGTACCAATTCAGCACATAGACCACTGGCAGTCCTTGGCTTCGGGCTAGGATGACCTGATCACCGCTACCGATGGCGAACTGCAATTCGCCACCGCCAACCAGCTTGAGCAGATCGGTCTCCCAACCATAGTCGAACTCAACATCTATCCCTTCCTGGGCAAAGTACCCGTTTTCCACTGCAGCGTAGAAGGGCGCAAACTGGATATTGGGCGTGAAACCCATGGCCAGTTTGACAGATTGTGTGGGCTGAGCCGGTGCATCGGACCCACATCCAGCCAGCACAAAAGCCACCAGTACTGCGAGAACAATTGCTCGAACAGCAGTCACCTCTCTTCTCATATTCATCTCCTTCAGAATTGCAGGGGCAGCCCCGGCGCCCCCCACTCGACCCACACCTGGCTGGCCAGCAGTACGATTGACAAGCCGGCGGTTACTGGCCAAGCCCACCGCTTGCTCGATAGACCGGCCAAGGCCGCTGGCCATATCAGATGCCATGGCTGGCTCCGGGCCAGACCGAACAGAAACGCCAGTAGCGACAATACAAAGCTCAAGTCCATGAACTTGGACAACGCTAGCTGCGGCAACCGGCCACGATGGACCACAAAGCGCCACAGGAGGATGGCATAACCGGCGAGGAACAACACAGCCCCCAGCACAAGTATCCAAGTCGCCATGTCAGCATACCGTCGTGGCCAGTTCCTAGGACGTAAAAATCTGCTCACCAATTGTAGGAACCAAGGATCTGACAGGTTGCGTGGTTCTCCGAAAAGGAGCAGAGGCAAAGAGAACACAAGGAACACAACCAAGGCAGCCACAGCCACACGTACCAGAGCACCAAGACGCTCCCGGTTTGGTGCGACTTGCCACATATACAAAGCAAAGGGAGCTGCAAAGATTATACTCACATATTTGATCAGAACTGACAGCGTCAGAACCACAAAGGATGGAACCCAAGCCTCCTGTAGGAGTAGCCAAAACGCCAGAAGCACACCGAGCATCATCACAATGTCGTTGTGCGCATCGCCTGCGGCCATGAGCAGGATGAGCGGATTCCAGGCAAAGAGATACAGGCCGAGCAACGCCCTCTGTGGCTGGATAGCCTGCAGGATCTTCTCCAGCAACCAGGCACATCCCAGAAAGGAAAGCACACACAGTGCCTTTAGATAGAGCAGTCCCCAACCAACATCATACGGCCCCAAGGTACCCACTGCCGATAGCAACACCCAGACCGGGCCATACGCAGAAGGTTGACTCAAGTAGACCGTCCCGTATGCGGCCAAGAGCGGGTCTGCTCCTGCGCTCATCGGTGCAGTGAAGAGCGGATTGATCCGGAGGTCTGTGAGCGAATGCGCCTGACTCAGATAGGTAAAGAGATCAGCTGTAAATGGCATCAGACCAACCAGGGTGACAGAAAAGACAATGGCTCCGCTCCAGATCACAATACGATGCTTGGGGAGATGGGGCCTCCGAGCGAGCAGATACCAACCGCCTAGATAGCCCGCTACCAGAATGCTCAAAACCGCCACCAGCCCCACAGGAGAATGCTGGCGACCTCCAAGCAGATCGGACCAGCCAACCAACCTACCACCATGGCGCCACAAAGGCAATCTGGCTACAGCGATCAGGTATACAATCTCGGTAACTAGGCCCGCCACCACCAGCATGCTCCTGCGCAATGCCGACCTCCGGACTCAGTCTGTCCGCTTCCAGCGCAGTGTGAGTGCCTCTACCGCGGAGACCAGACCATATAGTCCCAGTGCAATCGTCATCAGGACAAACAATGCGACAAACATCAAAGGTGTATCAAATAGACCCCGGTTGGCAAGATTGACCAGAAAACCCAGCCCGCGGTCGGATTGGGCAAACTCTCCGACCACAGCACCGATGACGGAAAGCGTGACTCCCACCTTCAACCCCCCAAGAAATACCGGCAAGGCGGCGGGCACCTCCAGAAAGCGAAACACTTGCCAGCGGGTGGCACGAAGAGATTGCATCAACTCAATCAGGTCTTCTTCCACAGATCTAAGTCCTACGATCGTATTGATTAGGACGGGGAAGAATATCGTGAGAGCGCAGATCAAAATCTTTGAGGTCAGGCCAAAGCCAAACCAGACAATGAGCAAAGGCGCAAGGGCGACGATGGGCACCGACTGGCTAGCAACAATATAGGGCGATAGAAACCGTTCGATTAGGGGCGACTTGGCAAGTACATATCCCAACAACATGGCCGCCGTCAAGCCGAGTGCCAAACCGCCGAGGATTTCGAGGAGCGTGATGGATGTATGATACCACAGACTGCCGTCCGCAGCAACCTCTAGGAACCGCCTCCAGACTTGGCCGGGAGTGGGCAGCAAGAAGGTCGGATAATCACCCACCCGAGCCAGTGTCGCCCAAAGAAAGAGTAGGACGATCATCGCCACCGGCACCAAGGCGATCTCCAATCGTGTTCGGACCAGCCGCTGCATCCGGCGCAGTGTGGGCCTCAGCCAGCCTGCGCCCACCTCCCGTGGCTGGATATCCTGCTTCTCCGTCTCCATCATAATACGCAGTGTCCCAAGACAAACCCCGAAGGCCGCTTGCCTTCGGGGTGCACGCACCACAGTCTTCGATGACCAGTGCCATTCTTCTAATCTGCCAACTGCTTTCTCCCATCCGGACTATACCGTCGGCTCCGGAATCTCACCGGATCTACCCATGTGGGCTCGCGGGCTTGGATGCGCGTCATCCTCACCGCCGGTCGGGAATCAGTGCCGGAGCACCTCGCCCCACCCCGAAAGCTTTCCAGTTGACAGCAACCCTGTGCTGAGGGTCGGCTGAATTATACATCAGCGGCTCAATATTGTCAACAAGCATGGGCCGCCCGAGACAGATCCACGGCGAACTGCCCGCTTGAGGTACCGAATCACAGACCATGTCGCGTTCCGCGCCAGCAATAGCGCATTTCCAGGCACCTTGCAGATACCGGTTGTTGGACAGAGAGCATCCTGTCTTGACCTGTCGCCGGCGCGAGGCAGCAACCCAATCGCGCTAGAGAAGACCGCCTGCCCCCGATCACGGCATTCCCCAATAGCGCCCCACCGTTGTGGACAGCCAGCGCCACGACAAGGAATTGGCCGGGTAGCGGGTTTGTGGTAAAATCAGCACGCGTTACAAACTACGTGTACCACGAGAGGAACCATGCCGATTCGAGTGCTGCCCGCCGAAGTGGCGGGCAAGATCGCCGCCGGGGAGGTCGTGGAGCGACCTGCCTCAGTAGTCAAAGAGCTGGTCGAAAACAGCATAGACGCAGGCGCCTCCGAGGTACGAGTCGAGATCCGCGAGGGCGGGCGCCGTCTCATCCAGGTAGCGGACAATGGATGTGGAATCCCCGCTGACGAGCTGCCACTGGCCTTCGCTCGTCACGCTACAAGCAAGCTAACAGAAGTAGCCGATCTGGATCGGATCGCAACGCTGGGCTTCCGCGGCGAGGCTTTGGCCAGCATCGCCGCCGTCAGCCAAGTCTCGGTTCTCACGCGCCCGGTCGACCAGAACGCCGGCCAATACCTACGGGTGGACGGCGGACAGATCGTGCGCCAAGAAGCTCGTGGCGGAGCCGCTGGTACGATCATCACGGTGGAGAATCTGTTTCAGAACGTACCAGCCCGTCTGAAGTTCCTGCGCCGTCCTCAGACAGAGGCCGGTCACATTCACGACACCATCACCCACTATGCGTTTGCCCATCCACAGGTACGCTTCAGCTTGACGGCTGACAATCGGACCACCTTCCAGTCAAGCGGCAACGGCAGTCTGTACGACGTACTCATCACCGTCTACGGCCTCGAGGCTGCGGAACAGATGATCAAGGTTGAGCCCTCGGACAGAGATGAGGCTCACGCTGCGCAGGATTTGTACATCAGCGGGTATGCGAGCTCGCCCTCCCTGCACCGGGCCAACAGACGGTACCTCTCTTTCTTTGTCAATCGTCGCTGGATTCAAGACCGGTCGCTAGCCTTTGCGGTGGCCCAAGCCTACCATACCTTGCTGCCAGTTGGTCGTCACCCCATCGCCGTGATCTTGATTGACATGGACCCCACAAATGTGGATGTGAACGTGCATCCCACCAAGCGAGAGGTCAAGTTCCGCCGCAGCCAAACCGTGTTCAGCGCGGTCCAGCGCTCGGTGCGCCACTCACTCGTCGAGCGCTCGCCTGTGCCGCCAGTGGCGCATACACCGGGAACCTGGCCCACACCCAGCTGGGAACGCCAGCAGGCACTTGTAGGTACCGGAGAAGCGGAACAAGTCTCGACCCAGATGGCCATGGATCTCTACCGTCCGTTCGATGACGCTGGTGAGCTGGGTGGGCAAGCCCAATCCATCGGCCCGGTGCGGTTACCACTCTTGCGCGTTGTCGGCCAGGTCGGCCAAACCTACATCGTGGCAGAGGGCCCCCAGGGCATGTACTTGGTCGACCAGCACGCCGCACACGAGCGTATCCTGTATGAGCAAATGATGGCCGAGCAAAACCAAGCAGCAGTCGCCACCCAGTCTCTGCTCGAGCCGATCACCTTGGACCTTGACCCTCTGCTGACCGGGGTGTTGGAAGAACAGTTGGATGCCTTGAATGGCATGGGTTTCACCCTGGAGTCCTTTGGCGGCAATACATTCCTGCTTCGCGCCGTCCCTTCTGTGCTCAATGTGCCCGACACGCGCGCGGCCTTGGTGGACATCCTGGAGATGCTCCGTCAAGGCGACGACCCGCTGGCCGAGCAAGCCGAGGAGCGCCTGATCGCAGCGGTGTGCAAACGGGCAGCTATAAAGGCTGGACAAAGCCTCTCTCAAGAAGAAATGCAGCAACTCGTCCGCAAGCTGGAGCAATGCGAGTCACCCCGGACCTGCCCACACGGACGGCCAACGGTGCTCCACTTCTCTGTCGAGCAATTGGAGAAGGAATTCGGGCGGAGATAGGACGGATTAGCAGCTACTCCATGTGCGTCACCTAGTGGGAAGAAACAATGACAAGAGCCTTGGTGTTGGGTGCAACTGGCTGTATTGGCAATAACATCGTGCGAGCCTGTCTGGAGAAAGGATGGGAGGTGCGCGCCTTCCACCGACCAAGTAGCCAGACATGGATGCTTGCTGATCTCCCCGTAGAGCAAGCGCTAGGCGATCTGCATGACAAAGACTCCTTGGTAGGAGCAATGGCCGGCTGCGACGTGGTCTTTCATGCCGCAGCCTACTACCCGAGACATTCCCTTGACATGGGCGGTGCGCTGCGCGAAGCGGTAAGCGGCATGCGCAACGTGTTGCGCGCAGTTTCTGAGTCAGGAATCGACCGGCTGGTGTATACGAGCACCCTGACCACTCTCGGTCCGCCGGAGAACGGCGACCATATGTCCAACGAAGACGACTTCTATCTCCCGGGGAGCACGGATAGCGCCTATTTTGAGACCAAATGGGCGATGGAAGTCGAGGCTTGGCGCGCGGCCGCCGCCGGCTTGCCCGTGATCATTGTCAATCCCAGCGCCGTATTTGGACCATGGGACATCAAACCAACCACCGGTGAGATCCTGCTGAATGTGGCCAAGGGCCGGATGCCCTTTTGGCTCGATCTGGACGTCAATGTTGTGGATGCACGCGACGTAGGTCTCGGCGAGGTGCTGGCTGCAGAGCAGGGCCGGCCTGCGGAGCGCTACATTCTGGGTGGCGATAATCTTCCCGTACGAGAAGCCCTGACAATGGTTGCCCACGAGGCGGGTACCCGTCCCCCGCAGTGGCAGATCTCGGTCGGCTTGGTCACCAGATTGGTGCGTATCGGGGAAGCATTCGGGCGCCTGCCCCTGGTCCAGCCACTGCCGCTCGAGCATTTCAAGACCTTGCGCGAGTGGCGGGCTTTGGACACTCGCAAAGCACGAGAGGCGCTGGGCTTCACAACACGCCCCTTTTTCGAGACCGTGCGCGATACCCTGGCTTGGTTTCGGGATCACGGCTATCTCTAGATCGTCTCCGGAATTATCCTGCTCAACAGCGGGACGCGCATAGGTCACAAAGG
>JASFOV010000202.1:0-7804 GCA_050116355.1 Anaerolineae bacterium | reverse complement strand
TGGTGCGCAAGTTTGACCGCAACTGGGTACATACTTCGTAGCCGTTGATATCGGGCAGCATGATATCAAGGATCACGAGATTGGGCAGATTCCGGCGGCATATCTCTAACGCTTCTTTGCCCCGTGGCGCGACGATGGTCTCGTAGCCCTGTGAGTCAAAATAGATGCGCAGCATGTTAGAGATATCAAAGTCGTCTTCTACGATAAGTAGACGTCCTTTGCTCATCCTGTGTTACCTCCCCTCAGTCAGTGTATACTTGCTTCTGCTGCGGAACGGCTTCCGCGCCCGTGCATGGGGGGGCGGATGCCATCCCGAATCCTATGCGATTCGACTGGGTCCGGCCCAAGATGCCGGGCGTTGCATGCGGGTGGCAGTGGCTCGAACATGTTCAATAGAGTGCTCACTTACCGCTCGTTCAAAGCTTCGGAAGCCAGCCAGGCAGAAGCCGTGCTTGGCGCCAAGGCTGGCTATCTCTTTCACACGCTCCAGGGAGATGTCACGTCCCAGGGTATAGCATTCGTTGCGGCCTTCCAGGGCCAGGATGGCAGTCTCGGCCATACAAGCATAGGCCTGGCCCGGGGGGAAGCCAAAGTCGAAGCCAAAGTCTACCTGTCCGGGCATCTCTACAATACCGCCCTCGATCACCAGTACGTCTTGGCGCACCTGGGCGACCTGGCGCGACACGTTCCGTGGCCGGGCCACATCACACACGATGGAGCCAGGCTTCAGGTGCTCTGGTTCAATGATCGGCTCTGTTGCGCTGGTAACGGTCAGCACTACATCTGCTTGGCGGATGGCCTCCAAACTGGTAGATGTGCGGGCTGTGCCGCCGGCGCTTGCGATCTCTCGTTGGAGGTTCGCCAAGCGATCTGCGTTGCGCCCGATAAGCAACACGTCCGGCAGGTACTCGGCCAGTAACCGGGCGCAGGCGCGCCCGGTGGAGCCATAAGCTCCTACGACTGCACCCGTGCAGCGGTCTGGCTCCAGGCCCAGGCGGCGGGCAGCCGCTAAGGCTGCTTCGACGGCCACATAGATCGTGTAACTGTTCCCCGTCGTCACCGGGATAGAAAGCTCCTGCGAAACCGTGATGCCTGCGTCGCCGACAACAGACGTAAACGCGCCAAGGCCCAAGATCTGGGCGCCCAACTGCTCGGCTAGTTGGCCGGTCTGGATGACCTTCCGATAGGCCACTGGCAGTGGCACGTCGAGCATGCGCTTGGCTGTTAGTGGGCAAGCTAGCAGCCACCCATCTACTTCCTCTCCCGCTGATTCCGACCGGATGCCTGTGATGTGGGACAAGCGGATGGGAGGGAAGAACCGAGAAAAGTAATCGATGATCCCAGCCGGTAGTTTGCCCAGCAGCGGGAACTTGCGCGCTACATCCTTTTGCGGTTCGATGGGGTGGATCATGAACGCGAATCGGTTCATCTATCGCGGATAGAGCCTGGGATGGAACTCGGCACCAGACCAATTGAGATGGTCGCTTTGTTCGTACGAGACATTCCGCGAGATCACCGATCGTCCTTCGTACCGCGCTAGTACCACATCCGATTCAATGGTCCTCGCCGGATACACCGTCAGGCCGGCGCCAATCCGACAATGGTGACCGACACAACTGCCAAGTACTGTCATGCCCACATCTTCCAGTTGGCCCCGGTGCAGTGTCCTCAGTGGCTTGGGAATTAGATTGAAATCGGTGAAGGTTGTGCCTGCCCCAATGAAGGAATCACGTCCAACTACACAGAACTGCAAACACGCGTTTTGGGCGACCATAGTGTCTTCCATCAGCGTGCTGAAAAAGAGAGAAGCCCGGAAAGGGAGGTAGCACCGATCTCCCACAACGCTGATCATGAGCTGGTTGCCGTGGAGGATGCTGGCATTGTTACCAATGATGCAGTTGGAGATGGTCACACCTGAACCGATATACACATTGTCGCCGATGATCGTCGGACCCTGGATGACAGCGGTCGGATCGATCTGCACGTTCCGGCCGACTTGGACAAGCTGCGAGCAACTCAGGATCTGTCTGCGTTCCAGGATAGAGCGCCAGAAGATCTTGAGCAAGACGCTTGGCCGACTAAGGCTCCTTTCCATACGCGCCCCATCGGCCAGCACGCCAAACAAGCAATTGGCAACAAAGATGTGAACCCAATTCTCGATCGACAAGAAGGCGCGCAACGGGATCTGGAAGACCAAGTCGCCCTTTTCCGAAGACATGTGAGTGGGCACCCGGTAGGAGCCGAACTCGTATGCGCCACAGTCGATGACCAAAGGACGCACCATGTCTTCGAGCCCACGGGGATAGTACCACATGTTGGCGGTATAGACGTTCCCCTCTCGCTTTATGCCGTTCTGTAATGGGAGCGCATGGGTGGTGATGACCTGGTCGTCCAGGGCAAATGCGACGCGGCAGGCTTTGCCCAAGGCCCGGGCCTTGGATAAGAAGACGGCAACAAAGCCCTCGTCAAAGAAGAGGTTATCCCGGTAGACAAGGGTCTCTTCGTACGAGCCATTCGGGATCTGTTCGGTGAAATCGACCTCAATCTCAGAGTCGCAATATGGTTCGAGCACGTCCTTTTGGTGGAGCCAGAGGGGTTTGTTCAGGACTCGCAGATCCCGGGCTGGTTCGTTGAAGGGCGGTATCTTCCGTTTGTCGCGAATGATGACCTTTCTCATGCTTACCAGCTAGTCCAGGGGTCTTTTGTCGACGACATAGGTACAGCTTGGGTCTCCTTTGGCGATGCAGGTGATTTCTTCTACCCGGATATTCTTGCCGCCGGTGACCCAATGCAGGCTTTCCAGAAGGAGACCCAGGCCCGCGTGGCAGATGGGTACGTCTGAAGTGCGGCCCCAGCATACCGGACAACGGTCGATGTGGTACAAAAAACGGTCGGCTTCCTCTTCGATGCGAACGATCTGATCGCTAGTTTTGTTAAAGGTCTCAGCCATGGCATTGAGACCGACCTTCATCTTCATGCCCATGGGCAACAGGCGAAACGCCAGGTCAGAAATGCCCAGCACAGCCCCAAAGTCTTTCAACGCGTAATACAGGCCAGCCCGGCCCGCGCGCACGGCCAATCCCTTGCCACCCCGCGGCCCATACATATCGTCCAAGGCTTGATTCAGGGCACCCATCTCCTCAAAGCTCCAGCCAAGGTCCAGATTGTTGGGGGGATAGTTGTTGATGAGATGCCGGAGTTTGGCCAGGTTCAGGACAGCATTGACACCGTTCTTGCCCATCACGTCTTCCAAGGCCAGCAACATCATCCGTCCCATCTTGTTGGGCCAGTAGTACTGCTCCTTGGGAGTTTCGTCTTTCGGTTCGTCCGTCGTCATCCGCAATTGCCTCTCAATAGCTTGTCCGATGACCAGTGCCTGGCTCTGGCCGGCGACAGCTTGGCCGGGCCGGCGGTTGGATGCGTGGCGCCTAGCTGTTCAGGTAGCTCAACAAGATGGAGTAAAAGACCTGTGGCTCGTCGAGCATTGGGAAGTGTCGCGATTCGGCCAGCATTTCAACCTGCGAGTCTGAGACTGATTTCAGTAATTCCCCCTGCCGGGGATTCACAATCTTGTCCCCTTTACCATAGATGCCCAGAATGGGCATGCGCAGTGTCTTCAACCGCGGCCTCAGATCGGTATGGTGCAACGAGTGGATACTGCGCATGAACGACTCCAGCGTCATTTTGGACAGGTCCTGCATGAGCAGGGCGTACCACTCGCTCCAATTGGCCGCGATCCAGGGAGCGAACAACCGGATTCCAAATCGCAGCAGCGATGGCGAGTTCCAGACTAGAAACGCGATCAGCGGCATCCCGGCCAGCTTCAGGAATATGTTCAACGAGCGACCATCTATCGGTGACCCGACAATGATCACCTTTTTCACACGACCAGGGCGATCCAGAGCTAGGTTCAGCGCTACTGTGCCCCCCATCGAGTGACCGACAACGGGCGCGACTTGGATGCCCAGTTTTTCCATGAACTGGTCAGCCAGCGCGACAAAGTCGGCAACGGCGTAGCTCTCGCGACGGTTGTCCGACTCGCCAAAGCCCCAGAAATCGAGGGCGTACACACGATGGGTATCGGCCAGGGCTTCCATGGTCCCCAACCAGGTACCCCACGAACCGAGCCAGCCATGAAGCAAAACGACCGGGTTGCCCCGCCCGTATGCTTCGTAGTGCACAATCCCTTGATCGGTGACGATGGAACTCAATCTGCTGCCCCAGATCTGCCTTGTACGGTGTTTACACCAGGCTGATCAGATCCTCGGCGGCCCGTCGCATATCCAGGAACACCAAGCCGAGCTTGGCATCCTTGCGCGCCAAGACAGTCAAGACGGCTTCTTCGCCAACCGCGGTCAGAATGACATAGCCATTGTCCCCACGGATATACACCTGGTCGAGGGTTCCCCGGCCCAGCTCTCCGGCGATCCGTTCGCCCAAGCTGAGCATCGCGGCGCTCATGGCCGAGACGCGATCTTCTTCTACATTGGCGGGCAGCGCGGAAGCAATGATCAACCCATCCACACTGACGACGGCTGATGCCTCAATGTCTGGGGTACCAACCTGTAGATCCCTAAGCCGGCCTACCATCTGTTCTGTGCGCGATTGTGTCATGGCCGCCGCTCCTTTCTTGGCAGTTGGCTGCAACCAACCAAGCAAGCCTATTCTGGTGCTGTTTCCAGGATGTTGTAAAGCAACTCCAAAAGCACTGTCTTGACGCTTTCCTTGTCTGTGGCGACGCAGGGCAGCAGCTTGATCTTGGGCCTGACCCTGAGGGCGATGCGCAGATCGTCGGGCGACCAGGCATCTTCCATGTCTTGTTTGTTGGCGGCGACCACATACGGCGTCGTCGCGTAGCTGCGAAATACGTTGAGAATGCGTTGAGCCTCGCGAAAGGTTTCGGGTCGGGCGCTATCTACCAGGACAACAAAGCCCAACATACCTTCCGACAGGATCTCCCACATAAAGTCGAAGCGCTTCTGTCCCGGTGTCCCGAACAGATACAGAACCAGATCATCATCCACGGTGATCCGGCCAAAGTCCATGGCCACCGTGGTTTCCTTCTTGACACGAGAAGTCACGTCCGTGATTCTACGCTCGGTCGAGACTACATCGATTTCGCTGATACTCTGGATGAACTCCGTCTTCCCGGCATTGAATGGTCCAGTGACCACCATCTTCACTGTCTGCATCGTTGTTTTCCTACCAAGACCGATATCTCTACGGTTCGTTATGCGGAACCTCTGTCCAGACGAGTCTGTTTGCGGGACTGGGTGCGTGCTTGCCCAACTACAATCGCTTGATGCGGTCGATCAGCTTGCGAATCACTGACCGTTTGACGGCTGGCGGCCGGCCCACGACCTTTTCCATCGTGCCGGTGGGCGCTGGCTTGGCAGGCACACCCGCTGGCTCGATGAACTCGACCAGGCCAGCCTGCAGCAGCCCGTAAATGATTTTGCGGATCTGGAAATCGTCCATGCCAATGCGCTGTGCAATCCGCCGGATGGAGTTGCGTGGATTAATATAAGAGATCACACGCCATTCATCCACGGTCAGGTTGACATTGCGCAGTTGAGCCTGGGGACGGTCTGTAAACTTGAGGGCCATGTCCAGGTCCGGGAGCTCGTCTTGCAACCGTTCCCATTCCTTAACGCGTCGACTACCCTCTAGGATGATATTCTCCAGATCGATGGGGACCGTAATCGCGTCCTGGGGGGGCAATTGGTTGGGCTCAAAGTGGAATAGACCGTCTGTCCATGTGAAAAAGCCATAGACGGTCTCCAAATAGTCAGACTTGACGCTATCGATGATGTCCCGCTGTGTTACGTGTCCAGCGCTGATCAACAGCATTCCCAATTCTTTGTCGGTCTGACCCTTGGAGCGGGTGCGAATGATCTTGGCTTGTTGCTCGGTCAGCTTGCCGGCACGAGCCAGAATGCTGGCCAGGTGGGCATCCCGCCCGTTGGCCGATGTATGGATCAGTTTTCCTTCTCGGAAGAACAGGGTCGTCACGCCGGATTGTACTTGGAGGGTGAGAGATCCTGTCTTGCGGGCCAAGTGGATCAGATTTAATAGCTGTGTCGTGCTGAAATCTCTGAGGTTTCCCTTTAGCGCCATCTCGATCTGTCCTTTGATGAGTTCTCGGCTCAGACTCGCGAACCAGCTGGGCCTTGCAACGAGGCCCCTGGAAAGGTGATGATAGTATTCTCGTCAATTATACCCTGTCTCTACCCATAAGTCAACTGCCCCTTTAGTCCTATCAGGACCGTTGTATTTGATAGGTTATGGTGTGAAACGCTCACTTTTGCTGTGCGTGGCTCTGTCCTAGCCCCTTGTTCTAGCTACGGCGAGCCATTTTCTGTAGCCCACACCCCGGACTCGCGATTTGAACAAAGGGATTGGGCTGTGCTATAATGGGCCGCACGGAAACCTGTGCGTTGGAGGTTCAAAGACGATGAACAGAATCCAGGGAAGAACCTGGAGATGCCTGGGGGTTGTGGCGGTCCTGCTGCTAGCTGTCGTGTATGTCACCAGCTGCAGGTCCACCGAAACAGCGGAGGTTACCCCCACTCCTACCAAGACCGTACGTCCAGACAACACCCAAGTGGTGCTGCCGACGGCAACCCAGACCCCTGTCCCGACCGAGACGCCGACTGTGGCTCCGCCAACCGCCACCAGCACACCCACAAACACGCCCGAGCCGACGGAGACGCCCGAACCTACCGCGCTGCCCTGGCCGACGCTGGGCGCCAACGCTTGTCCGCTGACCGGGTTGGAGGTGAGCGATCCGGACCTGTTGGAGCGCCGTCCTCTGGCCATCAAGGTGCAGAACGCGCCCATCTCTCGCCCGCAGTATGGCCTCCCGCAGGCGGATATCGTGTACGAACACCTTTCAGAAGCAGGGATCACGCGCTTCACGGCCATCTATCTCTGTCAGGAGGTAGAGAAGATCGGGTCCACCCGCAGTGCACGCTTTATCGACTTGGAGATTCCGGCGATGTACAAGAGCCTCATGGCCTTTTCCGGCACCAGCGCCGGACTCTATCCCAAGTTCCTCAACGCCGACTTCTATGATCGAGAGTTCTGCTATGGCTGGGGATTGCATGCCGAAGCCTTCTACCGCGATCTGGAGTTGCGCAAACAGGGGGTGCCCATCGAACACACGCTGTTTGCCGATCCGGCCAAGATTTGGGAGATTGCCGACGAGTTGGATATCAACCAACGCCAGGACCTTGAAGGGTTGCATTTCGATGCGGCGGTACCCGAAGGCGGGGAACCCGCGACGCATATTCATATTCCCTATCCGCACCGAAACATGATCGTTGACTATGTCTATGATCCTGACAGTGGCAATTACTTGCGCTGGGATGGGAATGAAAAGCATGTAGATGCGGCTAGCGGAGAGCAACTGACCACTACCAATGTCGTAGTGATCTATGCAACTCACGTCGATACTGACATCTATGAGGATGAGCCGCGCCGGAATCATCCGTCGGTCCAGATCCAATTGTGGGGGACCGGGCCGGCTGTCGTATTTCGCGACGGTGTCGCCTTCGAGGGACTGTGGGCTCGACCGCAGCGTGACGATATGGTTGTGTTCCGCGATGAAACCGGCCAGATACCGATCCCGCTCAAGCCGGGCAATACCTGGATCCAACTGGTCCCCCTGGAGGGTCACCGCTGGACCTTTGAGGCCAGCTGGGACACGGAGGAGTATCCGTAGCTATGGTCATCAATGAAAGCCTGCGGCTCAGTACCAAGGGCAACGGCCACATTTTGGATATCACTGATGAGATTCGCCGCA
>JASFOV010000201.1:0-7838 GCA_050116355.1 Anaerolineae bacterium | reverse complement strand
GCGCTCGCCGTGGGGTTGGCCCTCATGTCTCTGGCTGGAGCGGATTCGGCTGCTTTGGCCGGGCTGGGCAGCTTGGGCCTTATGACGCTGCTAGGTCTCCTCGCCCTTGCCGTGGCAGCCGCGCTGATAGCTGTGACGCGCCACCTTCGCACGCGGGACCGTCTGGTGCCCGGTGATCCGCCGTCTACTTGGATGGCGGGAGCCGAAAGGGTACAGAACGGTGGACCGTGCTCGCCCAAAGGGCGACCGGATCAGGTCTTGTAGGGGGAGAACATGCCGCCACGGACCGAGAGCGATGAGAAATATGTCCTAGATCTGGTAGCAGAGATATTGGCCGAGCCGGACTACCGCTGGCAACATCGTTTCCCGACCTTGCTCGGCGATCCCGGACAGGATGGCGTCCAGCGATCCCTGCCGGTCGATGGCTATTTCCCGCGCCACAAACTCATCGTCGAGTACTGGGAGAAGCAGCACAGCGCTCCCGTGCCGATCATGGACGAGGGTATGACCGTCAGCGGCGTGTCGCGGGGCACTCAGCGCCGGCTGTACGACCAACGCCGGCGCACGTGGGCCGAGGCCAACGGCTTGCGCTTGGTGATCCTCGACTACCGCGGATTCGACACCGATGAGCAAGGGCGGTTGCGGCGCGACCGGGATCGCGACTTGCAGATCATCGCCCAAGCCTTGCAGGCAGCCCAAGTCTTGGCCGAGCCGGCTCGGAAGGGCTTCGACGCGGTAGCCTACGATCGCGAGACGACCAAGGGCTGCTTCATCTGCCGCTTGGTGACAGGCGATCCTTCGCTACCGGCTCACCATGTGGTCTGGCGGGATCAAGAGGCGATCATATTCCTGAACCGCTATCCGACCGTCTACGGGTATGTGTTGGTGGCGCCCGTGGCACACCGCGAGCAAGTCACCGGCGATTTGACGCTCCACCAGTACCTGGCGCTCCAGCGGGTTGTTTATGCAGCGGCCGAAGCGGTGCGGCTGGCGCTCAAACCAGAACGCGTGTACCTGGCCTCGTTGGGCAGCCAGCAGGCCAATGCGCACCTTCACTGGCATATTGTACCCTGTCCACCGGGCCTGCCCTTGGAGCAACAGCAATTGGCTCTATTGGATGCAGAGGCGTGGGGTGTTCTCGAACTTGGCAGCGAAGAGGGTGAGGCGCTGGCGATTCGTCTGCGCGAGCATCTTCCAGCCTGGATGCAGAGACACAATAGAGGGGCTGGCTAGTACTGCAACCGCACTTCACCTTCTAGGACACTCTTGGCGCCTGGCGAGTGCGCGCCACTGCCTGTATCTGGCGGGAGTATCCCGTCAAAACGGATAGATGTAGGCTCGCTGCATTCTTCAGCGTGACAAACGCGGTTGTAGTGCTAAGCCGCCAGACGCCGCGAATCGGCACCTGCGTCAGTCCATGGGCCGCACGACGAGCACGGGGCGCTGGGCACGGCTGGTGACCGTCCGGGTTACGTTGCCCATCACGGCCCGCATCAATCCCTTGGCGCGTTGGGGGGATCCAATGACAATTAGGTCATAGTCACCGACTTGGCCTTCCCTCAGAATTTCGTCGGCTACAATCCCCCGCCGCAGCTTTAGCTCGGACGGCTCGCACTCGGCCTTGACCACCTGGGCCGCCCATTTGAGTTCGCGTGACGGTTCCGTGTCGCTCTGTAGCAGTTCCGAGAGTGTCTCTTCCATCTGTTCCAACCCAGCGTACATGGCTGGCATGGCGTCGGTCACGTGCAAGACCGTCGCCTCCGCTTGTGCGCCGCAGGCCAGCGCCGCCCCGGCCCATACAGACATGTGTCCGTGTTCGGTTCCCGAGGCGCAGATCAGGACTCGAGAAAGATGCTGGCGGTTACCCTTGATCAACAGAACCGAGGTCGTGGCCTGTTCGATGAGGCGCATACCGACGGTCTCGAAAAGCGTCTTGCGGGCGCGCTTGGTGGCCAGGGCACCCAGGGCGACCAGATCGTAGGTGATGGTGGCCATCTGCGCCTGGATCGTCGTTTCGGGGTCGCCAGCCACCACCTGCACGTGTATATCGGGTACGTGTAGGGATAGCTCTGTGGCGACCTGGTTCAGAGCGGTCTCCAGTTTTCCGATCTTTCGTTGGTTGTCCACGACACCCAGCAGAGTCACCTGCGATGCGAGTGCGGCGGCCACTTCTGCGCCAAAGCCCAGGGTGTGGTTGCGTTGCTTGGTGCCAATACTGCAGATCAGCATTCTCATGGTTCTGTTTCCCCGTAAAGCTCCTGATCAGATGGACAGGGCAAGCTCTGGTATGCCTGGACAGCCATCCCCCTGCCGATTGCCCCGTTGCCCGTCGGGGCAAAGTGCGAGTGTATTCGCCATCGCTGCTGGTTCACGGTCCGCCCACAATCCCCAGCAGTTTCAGCGCGGTCAGGATCGCCCCGATGAACGGTAGGATCGAAAAGAACAAGCGAATGCGCGGGCCGGCGAAGAAGCGGGTCGCTGTCGCTCCCAATTGCGCGCCGACCGCCGCGCCGGTTTGCATTACCAGGGCAATGAGGATATCCACATTACCCTTGAGCGCATGGGTTATGGTACCGTATCCCGCCGAGATGACCACCTCGAACAGGTCCGTGCCGACCGCCACGTGCGTGGGCACTCCAATCAGGTACACCATCATCGGCATGCGGATGAATCCACCACCTACCCCTAGAACACCAGCCAACAGGCCCGTCAAAAAACTGACCAGCAGCACGATCCAGACCGAGATCGACTCGATGCCGGAAGCCGGCAGAGATATCTTCGGGGGCAGATTCAGAAGACGGATGCGACGGCTGACATTTTGGAACGCCAAGGCTTCCTCGGCGTCCATTTGCTCGGTACGAACCATGTGCAGGGCACGCAGGCTCTCCCAAGCCGTGAAAGCGCCGATCACGATCAGAATCACGATGTAGGCCCAGCCCACGACCACATCGACGTTGCCCGTCGTTTCCAGCCCCTCGATGATTCGGGCGCCCAACTCGATGCCAGGCACCGTACCGAGGACCATGAGCAACCCTAGTTTGATGTCGACGTGACCCAGAACACGGTGGCGGCGCGCGGCAACGACCGATTTGCCGGTCATGTGAGCCAGATCGGTGCCGACGACAAAATGCATCGGCACGCCGGCCAGGAACATCATCGGCCCGGCCAGGAAGCCGCCCCCCACGCCGAAGAACCCGCCCAAAACTCCGACCAAAAAGCCCACGCCCGCCAAAAACAAAGGGCTGACTGTGACGCCAGCGATGGGGAAATACATCGTCCTCTCCTGCTACTCCAGCGTCTCCAGTCCCAGCCACCGGATAATGAGGGAGGTGACGCCTTCCAGCAGCACCGCTTGAGCCAAGATCAGCCCCAAGGCGATGATGGCGTACAGGGTACGATGGTCATCAAAGAGCGCCGCCAGGGGGTCGCCAAGAAGTTGCAGAACGACCAAAAAGTAGATAACCACCAGGATAGCGTAGATGGCCACTTCAACGGCAAAGTTGCGGAGCAGGGTCCTGAACTCGGGATCTTTCAAGGTTCCCTCCCTGGACACCAATGATACGGACGTTCGGTTGCCACTGTGGCAACCTTGGCTAGAATCGTATCATAGATCGGGCTAGCTGTCAAAGCGGATCGCTGAAATTTGGCGCCTCGTGGAGGCGGCATTGGCAGGTGCGCTATCGCTCGCTGCAAAGCAATCACCCAACCGTCTTGGCAAGCACCTTTCCCCTGGGCGGCGTCACTCCGACGGCGAGTCGACCAAGGCCGCCAGCCGGGCGGCGGCCGCGCTGGTGCGGGTACAGATGACGCCCGCCGCAGTCGGCCGTTGTCGCATCTGCTGCTGGGTATGATCGGCTGGCCAACCATGCAGATAGACGATCGCAAGCGGTGGTGTTGGCCAGCGCTGCAGCAAGGCCAAAGTCCCAACAAAGCGCCTGCCAAAGCTTGTAAAATCACCAAGTGTGTGGTATAATGTTGTTGTACTGGTCCGGGGATGAAATGGTTTCGACAAGGAAGGCTGGGCCGGGACTGCAAGCCGAGGCGCCTGGACCTCGTTAAAACTGGGCAAAAACACAAGTGCCAAACAGAGCACTCAACCCGCGCTGGCGCTCGCCGCGTAAGCGGTAAGCCTAGCGTCTGACCGCTAGACGGTCACGTCCGCCCTCTCCCGCCCCCGGGGGAGAGACCGGCGGGCGACAGAAAACTGGGGGTGCATTCCCACGGACGCCGATATGTGGGAACATAGGTGGGGAGACTAGTGCCCCGCATCGGCTGGTCTGGGCGGAAGCCTGTTGGCTGGCGGCTGGCCAGGCGAGACTCAAAAGGTCAACTAAGCTTGTAGTATGTCCTTGTTCGAATTTCTTGGACGCGGGTTCGACTCCCGCCATCTCCACCACGCTGCAGGGGAGTGGAAGTGATTCTGCTCCCCTCTTTTCATAGCTGCCTGGTTGTGAGGTCGTTTCTGCGTTCGCTTCCGACTGGCAGGCGCCGTCGCCCAGAGCCATCACCGGTGGTGGCGGGACGGCGATGACGGAACGGCATGGCGCCTCAACAGGCTGGGGGAGGTTCAAATGACGTCGCACATCACACACGTGATCAAGCGCACGGGGGCAATGGTGCCCTTCAATCCCGAGCGCATCACCAACGCCATCTACCGGGCTGCGGTCGCGGTCGGCGGCCGCGACCGAGCGACCGCAGAAGGTTTGACCCAGCAGGTTGTGGCTCTCTTACAGGAGCAGACGCCGGTTGATCGGTATCCTACTGTCGAGGAGATCCAGGACGCCGTCGAAAAGATCCTTATTGAGAACGGCCACGCCCGGGTGGCCAAAGCCTATATCCTGTACCGCGAGGAACGGGCGCGGCGTCGTCGGACAAAGGCCGCTCGGGGCTACCGCGAAACGAGCAACATCCCCTGGCGCAAGATCTACCAGGTTCTCCGCTGGTCAGTGGACCATGACCTGCACACCATCGGGCGCCTGAACGACCGGATCGCCCGGGGCGAGTGGTCGCGCATCGTGCAGGAATCGGACCGGGCCTACGAGGAGGATATCGACACCGCCGCCCAGATCGTGATGGACCGGCGCAGCGAGCTGCGGCTGGTGATCATTGCTGGCCCGTCCTCGTCGGGCAAGACTACCACGACGATCAAGTTAGGCGAGCGCCTGGCTGAGGAGGGGGTCAGCCTCGTAACGTTGAATGTCGACAACTACTTCTTTGATCTCGAGCTGCATCCCAAGGACGAGTTTGGTGACTATGATTTTGAGACACCACAGGCACTGGATCTCGAGCTGATCAATGAACATCTGACCCACTTGATCGCTGGCGAGGAGGTCAGAATCCCCTACTACGATTTCAAGACCTCGATACGACACGATGCGGTCACACCGATGAGACTGGGGGCCAATGATATCCTCTTGATCGATAGCTTGCATGGCCTCTACCCGGCCATGACGCAGGATGTAGAGGACGAGCAAAAGTTCACCCTCTACATCGAGACCTTGCTGCAGATGAAGGGTCCCGATGGACGCATGATCCGCTGGACCGATCTGCGGCTGATGCGGCGTATGGTGCGCGACGCGACCTTCAGGGCCTACAATCCACAGCGTACGCTCGAGCACTGGCACTATGTCCGCAGCAGCGAGATGCGCAATATCATCCCCTACGCCAATACGACCGACTATATCATCAACGGCGCCCTTTCCTACGAACTGCCCGTCATGCGCCGGCGCCTCCTGGATGACTTTGCGCAGTGGGCCAAGGAGTATCAAGATGACCCCCTCCGGTTGGACGCCTATACGCGCGCGGAGCGGATCCACCAGCTGCTGCAGATGGTCGCGCCGGTTACCGCCGAGGATGAGCAGGCGATCCCGCCCACATCCCATCTCCGCGAGTTCATCGGCGGTAGTAGCTACGAATACTAGGGGGTATCCACCGCCTCTTGTGCCACCAGTGACTGGGCGCGCGCCCAGTCGGCCGGCGTATTCACATTCAAGAACGACAATTGCTGTGGATCCAAGTCACCTAGTTCCTGTTCGACATAACGAACTCGCACTTGGTCAAAGAAGGCAATGATCTGGCGCCTCCCCTGGTCCAGTAGGTTGGCCATGTGCGGCAGGCAACTCTTGGCATAGATGGCGTGCAGCGGCTCCAAGTATCCGTCCAGGCGGGGGACAATGACGTCATAGCCGTCGATCAGGGACAACATGTATCGCAGCAGAGGCAGGTTGAGAAAGGGCATATCGCAGGCGACAGCGAGAGCGTAGGGGTGCCGGGCTGCCAGCAGACCAGAATAGATGCCCATCAATGCACCCTCACCGCGCCGGACATCGGGCACCAGGCGTGCCGGCAGCGCCAGGGGTTCGTACTGCTCCCTATCATTGGCGACGATGATGAGATCGTCGCTCAGCGCTGCGAGCCGGTGGGCGGCGCGTGCAATGAGCGGCTGTCCCTCCAGCTCCAGGAGCGATTTGTCCTGGCCAAGGCGCGTGCTTTTGCCCCCGGACAAGATCACAATGCTGGCCGCTGGTGCAGTTTCTTCAGGCATGGACCAAGTATAGCCGAAATGCCTCGTGCTGTCGAATACGGTGCTGCGAGGCTGATCTCAGCGAGCGCCAGGGTGCCCTGTGGCGCGCCGCAAGGGGATCACTTGCTGCCTGTGGCGACGGCGAACAGGCGCAAGAAGCGGCGGCTGGATCGTTCTTCGGGGGCGAACGTTTCTCTCAGCCGGTAGCTGCGCGCCAACTTCCGGCCTATCGCCTGCTCAACCTGTTGCTCGTAGGCGGCCAGGCCGTGGGCTGAGACATCCGACCGATCCAGCGCCTGGGCAGCGACCTGGGCAGCCAGCTTGCCGGCCGTCATCGCGTGGATGATCCCCCCACCCGTCAGCGCGTCGACCTGGCGCGCAGCATCTCCGACGAGCATTACCCCGTTGGTCACCAGTCTCGAGCATGGGGGGGAGACCGGTACATTGGCGGCGATCAACGTGACAGGCGTTCCGCTTCTGAGTGCTGGCTCGCCTTCAATGAACCGCTCAAGATAGGACAATGCCGTCGTCTCGGCTAGATCCGCCTGCAGACCCAGCCCCACATTGGCCCGGCCTTCCCCTTTGGGAAAGACCCAAGCGTAGCCGCCGGGCGCAACCTCTTGGTCGATCCAGCATCCCATGCAGCTGGGATCCCAATCGATCCCGGCCAGCAGGTACTGGGCGCAGGTCATCGTATCACCAATCTCCAGGCGCGTGTCCAGGCCGGCCCAAGCGCCGACCCGTGATTCGATGCCGTCGGCGGCAATGACGATCGATGCTTCGATTTCGTAGCGCCGTCCTTGCCACTCGGCGATCACACCACCAACCGTGCCACTGTTGTGCAGCAGACCTACGACGGGCGTTTTGACCTGAACCTGG
Organism: Anaerolineae bacterium; assembly: GCA_050116355.1. Taxonomy (GTDB): domain Bacteria; phylum Chloroflexota; class Anaerolineae; order JAAYZQ01; family JAAYZQ01; genus JASFOV01. The sequence goes on along the minus strand of JASFOV010000201.1, from coordinate 436 downwards.
GCCCCAGCTTGGGCTGCCTGCTCGGCCAGCATCCGGTCAAAGACCCTGCGCTCCAGGACATACCCCGTGCCGCCTGAGCCCTGCCACTTGTGCACGACCCGGCCACCTTCGCGGGTGATGATCTGGGCCAGGCTCAAATGGGCCGAGATCCAGGCCGGATCTGGGTCGACTAGAACAGCAAGCGCTTCGGGGGGCACAGCTTCGGCGCAGCGAACCGGCGAGCCGATCTCCTGGCGTTTCTCCAACAGCAGCACAGTGAGGCCCTGCCGCGCGGCCTCCCAGGCCGCCATCGAGCCGCCGGGGCCTGCGCCGGCAACAATGATGTCGTAATGGGGACGAAAAGGGGGTGGAACCGTATCAGCACGGCGATCTGGCGAGTCGCTCAGCGCGCCGACCGGGCAGGCCGGCAGGCAAAGGCCGCATTCGGTGCAGGTCT
>JASFOV010000200.1:0-7843 GCA_050116355.1 Anaerolineae bacterium | reverse complement strand
CCCTCCGCACAGGCATCTCCGAGCTCGATCGCGACCCCTAGCGACCAACGCAGATCCAGGCTTTCATGCTGTCTGCGCCTTTTGGTCTGTCCCTACTCCATTTGACGTAGATGTGGGTCGCTTCCAGAGCGATCTTTTTATGTATCCTGGCTTCACCATCCATCCCTTGTGCCCGGCGCCCTCAAGTGATACGATCCCTCTACCATCTGACACCCAAGCTGGCAGACGGTAGAGAGGAAACGATGGACCAGCATACACTGGCTTTAATCGTGGCCCCACCCGGTGTGTTGCGACAGAGCTTGCGCGCCACCGTAGCAGCCTTGCACCGCCTTGAGACCATCGATGAGGTTGACACGATCGCCCAAGCCATGGTCCTGCAGCATAACCCGGAATTGGTACTTTTGAGCGTTGCAGGGCCAGAGATCAAACATCTGGCTGCGATCCGGATGATCAAAACGCGCTGGCCTGTCGCGCGATGCATCGCCCTCGTTGACACCGTCGCCCAGGAGCAACCCGCCACAGAAGAAGGGGCCGAGGCGGTGCTAGTCAAGGGCGCTCGACCAGAAGTACTCTTCGAGCGGATCGAACGGCTACTCCGGTAAGAGAACGCCGCGGCCAATTCTTGAAGCCTGTTCCCTACCTGCACAAAGGAACGTTGGCGGCGATGCTCCATCGCCAACCCCCTTCGTTGTTGCCAAGGAATCCCGGCCTCCGACCGATCCCTCCTCATGCGTTGACCTGTTGTACATCATTTGACGTAGATCAAATGGCCAGCAGACGGATCGTTTGATGAAGTCAAAAGCAGTCTTTGAGCCAATGCATCTCGGCCAAAAACATGCTAAGATCGTCTTGGAATGGAGCGTTACCCACAATCCATCCCCTTTGTATGGAGAAAGCGAGTCTGATGACTAAGAGACAGCTCAAACTCATGTCTATCTTGGCCCATCCCGACGACGAATCGATGGGAACCGGCGGCATCCTAGCCAAATACGCCGCCGAAGGTGTGGAGACATATCTGGTCACAGCCACCCGTGGTGAACGGGGTTGGTGGGGCGATGAGGCTGAGTATCCAGGTCCCGAGGCCGTTGGAGATACCCGAGAACAGGAGCTGCAGGCCGCTGCGCACGTCCTGAACCTTCAAGAAGTCAACGTGCTGGGATACCTCGACAAGGAACTAGATCAGGCCGAACCCGAGGAGGTGATCGGCAAATTGGTTACCCACCTTAGGCGTGTACGGCCACAAGTCGTCGTGAGTTTTGGCCCCTACGGCTACTATGGCCATCCGGATCATATTGCCATCTCCCAGTTCACCACGGCCGCCCTCGTCGCCGCCGCCGATCCAAGCTACAACGGCAAACAGGCGGACCCACCGCACCGGGTGGACAAGCTCTACTACCTCGCCGCGACCAAACAAGCACAGGAGATCTACGAAGCCGCGTTCGGCGAGCTGGATACCACCGTGGATGGCCAGGAACGGGAGTCGACCCCCTGGCCCGGCTGGGCCATCACCAGCCGGATCGACACCAGCCGCTGCTGGAAAACGGTCTGGCAGGCGATCGCCTGTCATCGATCCCAGCTCCCAGGTTACCAGTCGCTGCTCGATCTACCACAGGAGTACCACTGCAAGCTATGGGGCGCCCAGACTTTTTATCGCGTGTATAGTCTGACCAATGGTGGGCGCGACATAGAGACCGATCTGTTTGCCGGGCTCCGGTAGGCGTAGGACGATCATGGAAGGAGGAACAAACCTGTCCCGCGAGCCGGTCCGGGTTAGGCCACAGGACCGCAGTGCGCGCCAAAACAGCCGGGGGCGGCGACTAGAAAGAGGGGAAGGAGCCGGAGGCACAGACGTGTATGGGCAGCCCTTCGTCGGTCGCCAGCGCGAACTGGCAGAGTTGTGGGCGCATTGGGAGCAAGCCCTGGCCTGGCATGGCCGGGTCTGTTTCGTGACCGGTCAGGCCGGCAGCGGCAAAACGGCGCTAATACGGTACTTTCTGCAGCAAGCCTCGGCCTTTGAACCCAAGCTGGCCATTGCAGCCGGCACCTGCAACGCTCAGACGGGCATCGGCGATCCCTATCTGCCCTTTCGCGAAGCGCTGGCCATGCTCACCGCCGAGCAACCCGCTCAGCCGGCAGCAGGCGCTCTGTCACCAAAGAACAGGTCTCAACTGCGCACGATCGTGGTGCGCTCGGCTCTGGTATTGATCGAAACAGCCCCGTACCTGGCCGGCACCTTTGTGCCGGGTGGCAAGCTGTTTGGCGCGTTGGGCAAAGCTGTAGCTAGCGAAGTTGGCTGGACGGACCGGCTGGATGAACTGGCCAAACAGCAGGCCAGCGCCAGTGGAGCAGATGCCGTCGTCGACCAGGACCGCATCATCGAGGAGTACACGACCTTTGTGCAGCAACTGAGCAAGGCCATGCCCCTGATCCTGTTTCTCGACGATCTGCAGTGGGCGGACCAGGCATCGCTCAATCTCTTGTTTCATCTCGGCCGCCATCTCGAGAATTACCCTGTCCTGATCCTGGGCGCCTTCCGCCCGGACGACGTCGCCCTGGGTCGCAACGGTGAGCGTCATCCCCTGGAGCCGGTGGTGAATGAACTCACCCGCTACTTTGGCGACGTCACCATTGACCTCGACGCCCTCTCGGAAGCGAGCCGGCGCCAATTCGTCGCCGCCTTGCTGGATGCAGCACCCAACTGTCTGAGTGCGGGCTTCCACGAGGCCCTCTTTCAACAGACCAACGGTCAAGCCCTGTTCACAGTGGAGCTACTGCAGGCGATGAAGGAACAGGACGATCTAATTCGAGATGAGGATGGGTGTTGGGTCGAGAGCTCTGCGCTGGACTGGGACATATTGCCCGCCAGAGTGGAAGGCGTCATTGAGGAACGCATTGCTCGCCTCGACCAAGGGTTACGAGACATCTTGACTGTGGCTAGTATTGAGGGCGAGGAATTCAAGGCAGAGGTGGTGGCTCAGGTACGCAATCACAGTGAATTGGAGACCCTCCGGCGGCTAGGCGGCGAACTGGAGCGCAAGCATCGCCTCGTAAACGCCTATGGAACGGCTCAGTTCGGCAGCCTGCGGGTGTCGCTCTTCCGCTTCTGGCACAGCCTCTTCCAACAGTACCTCTATGACAGCCTGGACGAGATCGAACGGAGCTACCTGCACCGGGACGTGGGCGAGGTACTGGAAGCCCTGTTCGAAGACCAGACCCAGGAAGTGGCCGCCCAATTGGCCCGCCACTTTGAGCAGGCCGGCATTGCCAGTAAGGCGGCGGCGTACCGGCTCCAAGCTGGGAAGCGGGCCCATGCCCTATCAGCCCACCCGGAGGCGGCTGCCCACCTAGCCAGAGGATTGAAGCTGCTCGAGGGTGTCCCCGCGGGTCCGGAGCGCTCACAATTGGAACTGGGGTTGCAAACTGCCCTGGGTACGACGCGCATCGCCACGCACGGCTATGCCTCGCCCGAAGTAGAACGGGCCTATGCGCGCGCCCGTGAGATCTGTCGGGACCTGGGCGACCCGCCGCAGGTGATCCCTGTCCGTTACGGGTTGTGCTTGTTCCGGTTGGTGCGTGCAGAGCTCGAGATTGCCCAAGAAGAGGGACAGCAATTATTGCTGGCAGCCCAGCAGGCGGGAAACGATGGATACGTGCTAGGCTGTCAGGTACAGTTGGGGGTCAGCGCCCTGTATAGGGGCCAGTTCCCAGAGGCCCGGCGCCAGTTGGAACAGGCTGCTGCCCAGTACAGCCCGCGCCGACATGCCGAGCTTGCCCATCGCCACGGTCAAGATCCGGGTGTAACCGCCCTCTCCTACCTATCTTGGGTTCTATGGGTGCAGGGCTATATCGATCAAGCTCGAGAGAAAGCCAAGGCAGCAGTCGCTTTGGCGGAGGAGGTCGACCACCCCTACAGCCTTGGACTAGCCAGGGCCTTCCGTGCCAAGCTGCACGAGTTGCTGCACGAATGGCCCCAATGCCAGGCCCACGCGGAAGCCGCGCTGCAAGTGGCCAACGTCGGGCGCTTTTCCCTGTGGCAGGCCATGGCTCGCATGCTCCTGGGCACGGCCCAGGTTCACCAAGGACACCTCGACCAAGGAATTGCCGAGCTATCGGAGGGCTTGGTTGAGTTGGAAACCACGGGGACACAGCTCGCGGTTCCCTACTTTCGTGCCAGGCTGGCAGAAGCCTATCTTCTTGCTGGCAAACGGCAAGCCGGGCTACGAGCGGTGAAAGAGTCTATGCACCGGACGGAGCAGACTTGGTGGCTACCAGAGCAATACCGCCTCCAAGCGGAGTTACTCCTGCTCGCGCCGGATTCCGAGGCACAGGCCGAAGCATCCCTCCGCCGGGCCCTGGAGACAGCCAAGGATCAAGGCTCGAAGATGCTCGAACTGCGGGCAGCGACCAGCCTCGCCCGCCTTCTACAGAAACAGGACCGGCCGGCCGCAGGAAGACAACGGCTTGCGGACTGTTATTCCTGGTTCACGGAGGGTCTGGACACAGCAGACCTCCAGCAAGCCAGCAGGTTACTGGCAGATCTGGGGCCAGCCGCTTGAGATCACCGGTAGCAGAGAAAAAGATGATGAAGCAGACTTGGAATCCACACGGCAACAAAGGGCCGCACATGTCCAGACGCTCCTTCTTGCGCTTGGCCGGCGCAGCGGCCAGTGGCGCGGTTCTCGCTGCCTGCTCAGCGCCGAGTACCCGCCCGCTGACCGGTACGGACGACAAGGTCCAACTCGTGTACCAGGATTGGCGCACGGAATGGTTCCCCGAGATGGCCCAGCAGATGTTGGAGGGCTTTCACGCCTCACACCCCAACATCCGCGTCTTTTTCACCATGGATCCCGACAACTTGGTTGAACAGATGCCACTCGACATGGAAGCCGGTACCGCGCCCGACGTGCTGGCTGGATGTTGTGATTTTTTGCCGTCCTGGGCGCAGCAGGGATATCTACTGGATCTGACCCCCTACGTCGAGGCTGATCTGGACCAGGCAACCATCGACGAATGGGATACCGCCCAGTTCGCAGCCATGTTCACCGCGGAGGGGTTGCAGTTCGCCCTACCCAAGTACCACGGTGCGCTGGCGCTCTACTACAACAAGGACCTCTTTGACGTGTCCCGGGTAGACTATCCTGACGGGACCTGGACGCACACAGACTATCTAGATGCGATGAAGCGCCTGACCTTTGATCGTGGTCGGGATGGCCAGATCGATGTATGGGGCAGCATGCTGGACATTGCTTGGGAGCGCATCCAGGTCCACGTCAATGGCTGGGGAGGCCGGTTTGTGGACACAGGCGATCCACGGCGCAGCCGGATGGCCCAGCCCGAAGCCCTGGCCGCCATGGACTGGATCCGGGCGCGGATGTGGGATGACCGGGTGATGGCCAGCTTGCTGGACGTCCAGAACATCGAGACTCGCCAAGCATTCGTCATGCAGAAGGTAGCCATGGTAGAGGATGGCTCCTGGGCGCTGAAGGACATTCTGACCAATGCTCCGTTCCGAGTGGGTGTGGCGCCTCTGCCTGCCGGGCCGGAGCGCCGGGTGACGTTGGCCACGACCGACGGGTTTGCCATCTATGCTGGGACGCGGCATCCGGAAGCGGCCTGGGAACTGCTCAAATTTCTGACCAGCCGCGAGTACGGCCGGGCCATGGCCCGCGCGAATTTTCTGCAACCAGCCCGAGCTTCTCTAGTGGACGAATGGGCTCAACTGATCCGGAGTGAGTTCCCAGAGAAGGCGCGCCAGCTAGACATCGCCGCCTTTGCCGAGGGTCATCTGCAAGGCTATTCAGTCACCGCCGAGATCTTTGCCAACCAGGCCCAGGCCGGCCCTCTGGCCCAGGCTGCCTGGGAGCAGATCTTTACGCTGGGCCAGGCGCCCGTCAGCATCATGAGGGAAGTCTCGACTCAGATCGAGGCAGCCCAACCAGGCACCGGGTAAGGTGACCCATGCCACCATCAAGGCGTTGGGGCCATCTCCGGTCCCGGGTCCTACCCTGGTTGTTCGTACCTGCGGTGCTGATCCTGGTTGCGGCGGCGGTGATCATCTTCCTCGCCTACGAGCGGTCCTTGGCGGCTGAAGCGATCGACCGCGAACGGGAACGCGCCTATCTGTCTGCCAACCGGCTCACCGAAGAGATGACCAAATTCTCGGACGTGTTGACCTCCCTGGCACGCACCGAGGCCCTTTACCAGGACCATCCAGTCGGCCAGCGCTCCGCCCTCCGTGATGCCAGACGACGGCTGGCGATCTTTGATGGAGGGGTCGTCCTACTCGACACCTTTGGCACGGTGGTGGGTGTCCAGCCGGAACGCCCCGAAATCTTGAGCCAGGACTGGTCCAATCGTTCCTACTTCCGCCAATTGTTAAGCGGTCTGACAGTGGCCTTCTCCAACGCAGTGGACGATGGGTCCGGGGGCGGATCTGTTGTGGTCGTCTCCGTGCCCATCACAACGCCCGAAGGGGAGTTCCTCGGGGCGTTGGCCGGGATGTTCCGCTTGGGCGAACCGACCATCAGCGCCTTCTATGCCAGCCTCGTCCGGCTGCGCATCGGAGAGGGAGCCTATCTTGTGGACGACGCCGGTCAGGTGATCTACCACCCAGACCCCGCCCAGATTGGACAAGATCTCTCCGCGGATCCCGCGGTGGAGGCAGCACTGACCGGACCGGCCTCTGCCTATCGCGTCTCTACCCCACGCCTAGGGGACGCGGTTGTCGCTTCTGCCCCGGTGCCCGGCACCCCCTGGACACTCATCACAGAGCGCGACTGGTCCGCACTGACCAGCCCCAGTCGCGGCTACGAACAGTTCTTGCTCGTGCTGCTGGCGATGGGTATTATCCTACCCGGGGCGTGGTTTGGGCTGTTGGCTCGCCAGCGCCGGGCCGAAGCCGTAGAGCGAGCCCATTTGGAGCACCAGCTGCAGGTAGCCCGCCTGATCCAACAAACACTGCTCCCGAAAGAGAGCCCCAACCTACCCGGCTGGCAGATGAGTGGTCACTATCAGCCGGCACATGCCGTGGGCGGTGACTTTTATGATTTCCTACACTTTGAGGATGGCCGTCTGGGCCTGATCATCGGCGACGTCACCGACAAGGGGGTGCCAGCAGCGCTGTTGATGGCCACCACCCGGAGCCTGCTCCGGAGCGCAGCCCAACATGGTCACTCGCCGGGCCGGCTCTTGCAGGAGGTCAACGCCCGACTCATTGCAGAGATTCCACCCAAGATGTTTGTCACTTGCTTGTACGCCATCCTCGATCCAACCACGGGACGGCTTCAGTACGCCAACGCCGGTCACAACCTCCCCTATCGCTCCCACCCGGCCATTGCCCGGGTGGCCGAGCTCCGGGCGACCGGCATGCCCCTGGGCTTGATGCCCGGGATGGAGTACGAGGCCCAAGAGACGACCATCGCACCCGGAGAATGTATCGTCTTTTTCAGCGACGGGTTGGTGGAAGCACACAACCCCCAACGCGAGATGTTTGGTAACCCGCGTTTGCAGACCGTCCTCGCTCACTGCGCGGGAGAATGTCCGGCACTCATCCAGCACCTGTTGGCCGAACTGGAGAGCTTTACCGGGTCGGGCTGGCAACAGGAGGACGATGTGACACTTGTAACCCTTCAACGAGCGGAATCCCAGGAGGCCGGCCCGGATGGGCGGACGACCGTATCAGACGGAACACAGTGGCGCAGTCTGGCTCGCTTTTCTTTCCCCAGCCAACCTGGCAACGAGCGCCGGGCGATGCGAGAGGTCACTGCGGCGATCCAGGATCTGGACTTGCCACAACCGCAGTTGGAACGCCTCAAGACCGCCGTGGCTGAGGCGACGATGAACG
>JASFOV010000199.1:0-7854 GCA_050116355.1 Anaerolineae bacterium | reverse complement strand
TGGTGGCTTTGCGCCCGCGGCGCCAGGTTGGCGGCTGCCCACACGGCAAAGGCCAAGCCCGGCAGGGACCAGGTGGCCAAGGCCCAGCCAGACCATTGTACTATCTCGCCGAAATAGTTGGGGCAGGAGATCCAGCGATACAGCCCTCCGTGGGGGATACCGTAGCCGTGGCCCATCTCTTGGCGCAGCCGGCGCAGCGTGCCATCCGCCCGACGGTTGATGACATAGCCCGCTACAAAGAGCAGCAAACCCAGGACAAAACGCGGGTCGGCCAACCAACGATCCGGGTAGCCGCCGGAAAAGGTGAACAGCCAGCGTCCATTCAGATAGCCGTTCAATCCATTGAACACAAAGCCAAAAACGACGATCAGCAGCGGCATCCGCGCCTGCGTGCTGTGGAGGCTGAAGGGATAGATGAACGCGCGATGCACATAGTGGGCTTGCCACATCAGCAAAAAGACCCAAGCGGTCAGGCCCGAACGGTAGGTACCCCCCACAAAGCAGAAGCCAAAGACGAGAGGCGCCGGTGCCTCCATAATCACCCAGCCCAGCCGGTTGCCCATCGTCGGCCCCCAACCCCGGCGCACATGGCGGCCATACGGGGCAGTGACAACCGACAGCACAATGGCCATACCGGCTGCCAGCGCAAACCATCCCAAGAGCAGGATTCCGAATATCGTTGATTCACCCATGATCTCTCCCACCCTTGCGTAACAGCACGTCGTCGCAGCGCCGCCCCCCCGCAGCTTCGTCTGCCGCTGTTGGCCGGCTAGCCGGTCAGCGATGGATGGCGGGCAAACCATCGCAGGGTATCGGTCACCGTCTCCTCCAAGGGTCGCGGCCGGTAGCCCAGGTCCTGCTCCGCCCGCGCGCGGCTGATCCGGGGATTCATGCTCAACGGCCGCAGCGTCCCCGTCGTAAAGAGCAGCCGCTTACCCGTCACGCGGCCCCATAGAGTGGCAAAAGGGGCAACAGCCCGGGCCAGTCCCAGCGGCACCAACAGCCGCGGAGGCACGGCACCGCCGGCCCTGTGCCCCAACTCGGCCAGTTCCTGAAGGGTAGCCCATCGTCCGGTCAGCAGGTAGCGGCCACCGCATGGTGCAACGCCCGCTGCCCGGGTGGCTGCCCAGGCCACATCGCGTACATCCACCCAGTCAAAGCCGCCGTCAACCAGTGCCCATAGCCGGCCGCGACAGACGGCCAGCAACCCGGCATTGCTCAGGCCGTGGCGATAGTCATAGGGCCCCAGGATAGCGGATGGATACAACAGCACCGCATCCAAGCCCCGTTGTAGCCCCTGGCGAACAAGCCTGTCGGCTGCCGCCTTGGAGCGGGGATAGGGTGGATACCGGCGCGCAACAGCCAGCGGCCGGTCCTCATCCAGTGGTATGCTGAACGGTTCATCCACCAGCGCTTCGACCGAGCTAAAGTGAACCAGGCGGCGCACGCCGCAGGCCAGGCAGGCCTCGACCACATTGTGTGTGCCGCGTACATTGATGGCTTCGAGCAAGGCGGGCTCCGGCCTCGCCACCGAGATATAGGCGGCCGTGTGATAGACGGTTTCCGCACCGGCAAAGGCCTGCTGCAGAGAGCCCGGGTCGCGCACATCCCCACGCGCGATCTCCACGTCCAGCCCCTGCAGCCCTCTTGTGTCGCGGTGGACCAGAGCCCGGACCCGCGCACCTTGTCCCAGCAAGGCACGGACCAGCGCTGCTCCCACATGGCCGGCCGCACCGGTGACGGCGACTACCGGCATAACCCCTCCGTTCGAGTGCGCGATCCAGAGAAGGAGTGCTGCCTAGTCCCCTTGCGGATGACCACAGACCGGCAAAGGGACCTCAATCGATGCCTTAGGGGGACGCCCAGAGGGTCAATAGCCCACAACCTCCAACTTGAATTGTTCTTGTCCCGGCGCTGCTGGCTTGGGCGCTCCGTCTGCTCCAGGATTCTGCCAGCGCCGGACGTCAGCCCACAGAATATAGCCCACAATCACCAGTCGCTGCGCTGTGGCAATATCTGCCAGTGTCCCCATGAACTTCCCATCCTTCACCCAGCAACCCTGGCTGTCCACGCGCAAAAAAGCCACAGCATCATACCATACTTCGATTGGATTCCCGAACAGCGCAACCGGCCGTCGACGGGGCGCATACCTGTGGCCAAGCGGATGCTGGCGTGACCCACTCCGTTCGGCCGCCTAGGGCGAGTCCGTCGCTGGCAGATACAGAGCATAGCCCCACGTATCCCCGCCCAACACTCCCTGGAACTCATAGTACGCTGCGATATAGTCCCACACCGGTGCCAGGTCCTGGTAGGTCTGCCGGCCGGCGTCCAACTCCCAGAACCAGCCCCGGCCGTAGGTCACACCTTGTGGGACGGCGATCAGCCGGGGCGCCGACGCCTCCATGCGGCGCACGATCTCTTGGGCATCCTCTGGCGAGGATGCCATCCGCGGCAAAAGCGTATCTTGGCGCAGTGGGTTGCTGCGACCGGTCCAGAAGTAGAAGCCGGGTTCTTGGCCCAGGACAGCGATCGGATCGCCGGGTTCCGTGTGGGTCTGGATCGCTTCCAGCAATTCCGGCCAGGCCCGGCGCCGCTCGTGGTTGGGGTTATACACAACAGAGCCCTGGGGTGTATCCCAGGTCGCGCTTTGCTGCATCAAGTAGTCCACGTCCCAGACCAAGCCGGCGGCGGCATAGACCACCATGGCCACAGCCACCAGAATCGCAGCCGGGGAGGTTCGGGCCGGGAGGTGCCAGCGCCTCTCCACGGCTGAAGGCAGCACGGTGACCGCCAGAAAGACCAGCACCGGCATGAGCGTATCCAGATACAGAAAATGAAACGTGCCGGTTGGGTACAGAAAGGACCGGATGTTGGCCAAAGCAGTATACGAGGCCAGTACAACCAGATAGCCTGCCGCTGGGCCTATGGGTTGCCGCTGCCGGTGGGCCCGGATCCAGTGGATGGCCAGGGCTACCACGAGAACCGCCAGCAGCACAGTCCCCGGAGCCCAAAAGACCCGGAGCCCCTGCTCGATCAAGGCTGGCCACGAGGAGCGCATCGTTGCGATCAGCGCTGGGTTGAGTCGCGCTAGCCAGCGCCAAGGAAGGATGGCGAGCAGCACCCCCAGCCCGCCTGCTAGACCCAGCATCCACGGGCGCTGCCTTGGCGTCTGCGGTGCGACCACGACCACCAGCAGGGCACATGCCAGTAGATAGACGCCCAGTCCGCTGACGATGTACAGCCACGCTTCTGGGGTTCCCCAAGGCGGCCACACCTGGAGCAGGATGGCATCCTGGTCATACCCCGTGATGCCCAGCCATACTTGGCGCCAGCCGGCCTGGTAGACTAGGATTGCATAGCCAATCCCGGCCACAGCCACCACAGACGCCATATACACAGCCAGACCGCGCATCGCCGTGCCGCGCTCGGCGTCCCGCGCTCCAGGAAACAGCACCAGCCCACCTAAGAGGAGCATGCCCGCGCCGGCACAGGCCAGACCAAACTCGGGCTTGGTAAGGAGCGCCGCGCCGCTGCCCAGGCCAGCGCCAACCAGCCAGCGGAGCCGATCCTCCGCCAGATAGGACAGGAGGCACAACACAACGAGCAACCCCAGCACGGCGCCCAAGGGCACCGCGCCCGTGTAAGCCTGGGTATAGCCTACCAAGCCCCCCCACCAGCCGCCCAAGAACAACGCCAGCGTGCCCAGCAGCGCCACGGAAGGCGCCAGCAGGAAGCGCGCGATTCGGAATGTGAGCAAGCAGCCGAGGATGGCCAACACGGAATAGAGCGCGAGCAATGGCATGACATGGATGCCCCACCAGCCAAAGAGCCAGGCCAATAGGTAGACCGGTAGCGGGCCATACATCCAGATTAGGTCCCGGTATAGGACCTCGCCGCCGGCCACCCGGCGCGCCGCCTGCAGGTACCAGCCCTGGTCGACGATGGGATCGTACAGGTGATTCCACGTCAGCCCGATCCATAGCGCGCACGTACCCAGCAGCACCAATCCGGCCAACCAGTCGGCTTTGGACTGGCCGAACGATGGGACGTTGGGTTGCTTCGACTGTGATCCCCTCGCTACAGGTCCGTTCTTGAAGCCCATTCCAGTGGTCACATCTCTCCCGCAGCAACCTCCTAAACCGGGAACAGGGCCGTCCACACCAAGGCATCTAGCACGGCCGTCTGTAGGCAGAACGCCAAACCGCCGGCCACCGCCAGACCGTACAACCAGAGAGGTCGCCGGGGGCGCAGAGCGAGCAGCGCCCCGCACAGACCTATCGAGCCCAGACCCACCACCCCCAGCGTGAGACGGATGCCACTCCAGATAGCACCGCTACCATGCTCAAGCATCGCCGCGGTCAGCGGCATCCATAGCGCCGAAGGAACAAGGATCAGCAAGTACAAGACAGAAAAGAGACTGTATCCAAGTCGGTCTGCGATGCGCGCTCGATCCGGATCGACGCAGAAGAGCAAAAAGAACGTGTACACAAAAAAGCCGGCCGTCGCCAGGAGCATGGACACGCTATAGGCCGGCTGCAGCGCCGGCGGCACACCCCCCCAAAACTTGTTGAGTAGGTCGGGGTTGACGATCAGACCATAGGCATAGCTGACCAGAACCGCCATCCCTCCCACAAGCACAACTGTTGCTAGAGTGCGCCGCTGTGGATGCAAAGTATCCTCGAAGAATCGCTATGGTTCAAAATGCTGCATGGCCAGAGGCATGTAGAAGGTGGTACACTGTTCATAGGCGCCCATATCACTCACGGGCGGCGCGCCGTTACCACTATCCGGCACAGTGGCAATCTCTGCAAAGCGGATCGCCCCACCCAAGGAGATGGGCAGCGGTTCAGTCGTGTCCCCGTCCCCATCCAGGTCGAGTTGGTCCGCCGGAACCGCAGTGTTGTCAGCAGAATCGATGGCCGGCGACGTGACTTGCAGGCGCAGGTCGCCATAGTCGTTGTCGGTCAAGGTCATCCAGTCTCCATCGCCCGGATCAGGGGCGCGTACAAAGTCGGGATCGGAATCGATGTTGGTCATGCGGACGGTAGCACTCTGCACATTGCTGTACTGGATGTCGGGCGCTGCCGATTGCCAGTCTATCTGTGGCCCGCCGGCATTGCCCCACAAGATGCTATTGCGCACCACGGGCACGGTTGCGCCCTCGTTGAACAAGCCGCTGCCTCTGCCCCCCTGCGCGGTGTTGCCGCTCAGTGTAGTATTGGTCATGACCAGACTGCTCTCCAGCGTATAGATACCGCCGCCGTACGCGCCCGCCCAGTTTCCGCTAAAGAGCGCATTGACCATTCGCGGGTTGCCGCCCTGGCTATACAACCCTCCACCATCTCCCGCTCCGCGGACTTGATTGCCAGCGAAAATGACGTTGATCAACAATGGACCGCCACCAGCATTGAACAAGCCAGCGCCGGCGCCGGTTTCCAGTGTATTCTCCCAAAACGCAACGTCGATCAGCAGCGGTTCACCCTGGTCGTTGACCATGCCCGCACCTCGGCCCGTGCCTAAGGTGTTCTCAAGAAACGTTACGTCAACCAAGTTTGGACTGCCACCCTGACAGTAAAGCCCAGCCCCATTGCCGGCGGCTGAATTGCCGCGCAGAACAACATCGTGGAGATAGGGGGAACTCTCTTGGCTATACAGCCCACCACCGTCGCCATCTGCGCCAGGGTTGGAATCGGCAGCGACTACGCTCCCACCCCAACCGGTGGTGTTGCTGCTCACCCGGCTTGCCTCCAGGCTCAGCGACCGGCCGCTAGCAATGTACAGCCCTCCCCCATCGCCTCCGTCACCGCCCATGGCATCGCAGCTGGCGGGATCACAGTCCGCCGCGCCGCCAGGACCGGTCGTGTTGCCCTCGAAGGCACTGGCTTGCACCGTCACCGACGCGTCGTTATAGATGCCAGCGCCGCTGCCAGCGTGTCCTCCCCGCACAGTGGTTCCGCCGCGGCCTGCCCCACCACTTCCGGTGCGGTTGCCGGCCACCCGTGCACCATCTAGGGTGAGGGTACCAGCGGTGTAGATACCGCCCCCGCTGCCACCGGACCCGCCATAGCCGCTCTGGGCACTACCGTTGCCGCCTGCGCCGGTTACGTTACCGCTCAGCTTGTTGTCATCCACCGTCATCGAGCCAGCGTTGTACACACCGCCACCCAGTCCTCCGGATCCGCCATGGGCATCGCCGAGCCCCGCCGCATGACCACCGCCTCCTGTGGCATTGTCGCTCACCGCCCCACCTTGAAGCGCCAGTGTACCGCTGTTGTAGATGCCCGCGCCGCTCCCGCCCGGGCCGCCATAACAAGTCACATCGGTGCCTCCAGCCCGATCGCCGCCCTGGCCGGTCGTGTTGGTCATGACGACGGTACCGGTCAAAGTGGCCGTCCCCGCATTGTAGATGCCGCCGCCGGCCCCGCCTCGGCCACCATAGTTGCTGCCCGGGGCATTGTCACCCCCAGCGGCGCCACGCCCGGTCGCGTTGGTGTGGACAACAACCCCATTCAAGGTCAGCGTACCGGCATTGTAGATGCCACCGCCATCCCCACCCCGGCCACCGGAAGGGGGATCCGCGTCGCTGTCCACGCCATCGCCATCGCCGGTCGTATTGGCGCTGACCGTCGTGCCATTCAAGGTCAGCGTCCCCGCATTGTAGACGCCGCCGCCGTCCCCGCCATGTGACACACCCAGTCCGCTGCCCCTTCCAGTCCGGTTGCCCGTGACCACGCTTTGGCTCAAGATCAGCGTTCCGGCATTGTACACGCCCCCGCCCGCCAGTCCATCGCCGGCGGATTGGCTGTCGCCATCCGCTGTCCGCCCATTGCGCAGGGTGATCATTTCCAGCTCTACCGTTGCGCCCGTGTGTACATGCAACAGCCGGTCCAGTTGATTGCCATCAATGATCGTCGAGGCCGCCTCCGCGCCAGCGAGGACCAGGTGGTTGGTCGTGATATCCAAGTCGCCGCTTGCATTGGCATCCTCGCCCACGCCTGCCAGATCCAAGCTATAGGTGCCCGCTGGCAAAAAGATGGTGTGATCCATACCCGGCTGCGCATTGGCCGCTGAGATAGCCCCGCGTAGGCTGCAATCGTCCAGCGCCATCGTGCATTGCTGGTACTCAGGCGCGTTGGAGTCGATAGGCGTATCCACCGTCAGACTCGACAGGCGCCATACGCTGTCCAGATGGATATGGTTTGTGCCGCCCAGCATCCCCAAGCCGCCAAGGCAATCGGTGCCAGCCATCGCCAGCCAGACAGCGTGGGGTCCGCCACTGGGTGGGAAGTAGTAGGCCCCGCCGCCCATGCCAAAACCCACATCGCCATTGCCATTGGTGTAACCCACAATGCCGCGGTCCAGCCCACAGGCCTGTTGCTCGGGGGCCAGATAGGGTGCATCCGGCCAGTTGAACACCACTGGAATGCCCTCCACCGGTGTCCCGGTCGCGGTTTCGACGTGGATGACCAGCGCCGTTGGCCCTTCTATGGCCCGGAGGACAGCCACATGGGCCGCCCCTGAGCCACGCGCCACCGTGACCGCGCCAAAGGTATCGGTCAGCCAGTTCCAATCCTGCTCCTGGCCCCCCAAATCGTAGATGGTGAGTACCGGTGACTCCACCTCAAACGCCCGGACGGAAGGCCTCGAAGCCCAGCTACGTGCCGGTCCTGGTGTTGGCCAGGCATCCGTCGTAGGGCCTTGGGCAGATGGAGAGAGGACCAGGGTCAGGACCAGACTGAACACTCCCAGCAAGCCTGCCCATATATAGACAGCACGTCGGACAAAGCGTGCTGTATTCGTCATAGCTCCCCCTTGTACCAATGTTCGTGGTTGGGATATCTGCAAAGCTGCGAA
>JASFOV010000198.1:0-7868 GCA_050116355.1 Anaerolineae bacterium | reverse complement strand
GAAGCTGAAGGTAGTCCCGACGCCGGGGGTGCTCTCGACCCAGATCTTGCCCCCATGCATTTCGACCAAGGACTTGGTGATGTTTAGACCCAAGCCGGTTCCTGGCTGCTGGCGAACAGTTTGATCGTTAGCGCGGAAAAAGCGCGAGAAAAGTTTCTCCTTGGCCTGAGGCGAGATGCCCACACCAGAGTCAGTCACATCGACTTGAAGGGCAGTCGTCGTAGCCCGAGCTCGGACCGTGGCGCCTCCTTCGACCGTGTACTTGTATGCATTGCTCAGCAGATTGATCAGGATCTGCGCGATGCGTTTGGGGTCACCAAAGATCTCGGGGAGCCCCGGAGGAATATCCAGAGTCAAGGTGAGATTCCTTTCGGCAAACTGTTGCTGCAAACTGGCCGCGACGTTGTCCACGATGTCGCTGATCGACACCACCTGCAGATCGAGCTCCGTTCGACCTGATTCGATGCGCGAGATATCCAATAGGTCGGCCACCAGCGAATTCAGCCGGATCGAGTTATCCTTGGCAATCTCCAGAAAGCTCGACTGCTGCATAGTCAGCGGCCCAGCCGTCCCCATCAGCAGCAGATCGAGGTAACCCTTGATGGAGGTCAGGGGCGTGCGTAGTTCGTGCGAGACAATGGACACAAAGTCGCTCTTCATGCGATCGATCTCTGCCTCGCGCGTATAGTCGCGGAATACGGCTACTGTGCCGGTGACATGCCCGATGTCATCCGTGACTGGTGCAAAGCTCACCGACAAGGTCTTGGCACCCCACTCAAACTTGACACTGCTGCGGCGTGCTTCCTTGTCACTCAGCAGGGCCAGCATCATGCTCTGATCCTCATCTCTTACGTCATTGCCCATCAGCGCTTGGATGTCAGACCCCAAGATCCTATCCAGCTCCAGTTCCAGGATGCGACCGATGGCCGGATTTGCCACGATGGCCTGTCCCTCATTGTCAAAGACTATCACTCCATCAGCGATTCCTGAAAGAACAGCCTGGTTCTTGCTCGCTTCCGCATGCTCACGCGCAAGAGCCTCTGCCAGGTCTATGGTCCGTTCCTCGACACGCTGATCCAGCTCACGATTGATGGCCCGCAGCTCATCCAGAGCGCGTTCCAGGCTTCGGGCGGAGATCCACGACACAAGAGCAATCACAAAGAAGATGACCATCAAAAAGACGTTGGGAACTAGGTCCAGATAGATGCCAAGGGCCGTCATCCAAGCACTGACGAGCGCGGCTACAAAGAAACTGCTTCGTGGGGGCAAGATCACGCTGGCGGTGATAATGGGAATGACATAGACCGCCGACGAATACCCATTGACGACCTGAGCCAGATCTGGATCGGCAAAGGTGCCCACCAGGGTGATAATGATTAGAAAGAGCCAAGCAGAGAGCCTCTCCAAACCGGCCCGGTTGAGAGCGTAGACGATGAGGATGCCGGCCAGCATGCCCACCGTGCCAGCCAGGGGTTGCACAAAGTCAGCCTGCGTTTCTGCCCACCCAAGGCTTCCATACATGACGATCCATAGCAGCAGCACCAGTGTTCCGACAAAGGTGCCCAACAGTAGGATGTTGAGCACTCTGCTGCGCCGAGCCAGAACCGGATCCAGTGTCGAGACATTCAAAAGTCGATTCCAAAGACCCATGGTCCCACGTTCCCCTATGCCGGAAAGTTGCCGAACGTATCTTCGTACAGATGGAGCGCCGCAATCATAGCTGATTTGATTACGTCCTGCGGAGCAAACAGGGACTTGGCGATCCACAGGTCGGGAAAGAGCTCACCATCCCGACCCAGATCCTTCTGCAGCAAGTAGAGCCCTCCCCGTTGCAGGACACTCTTGTCCACAGTACCAAACTTGCGGTGGTACCGGAGCAGCGCCAGCAGGACGTACGCGGTCTCTTCCGCGGTGCTGATGCCGTAAAAGCCCCATGCTCCGTCATCGCGCTGCATATGTGCCAGCCAATCAACAACTCCGTGACATTCGGAGATGACCGGATCATCCAACTGGAGCAAGCTGATCAGTACATGTGAGGTTGCATAGAAGGGCGATGCGTGCCATTTGTCGGTCCAGTAGGATTGGTACCGCCTGGTGGCCAGCAGCATGGTAACCACATGATTCCGCACCTCCTCCCGGTCCGGATACTCGGGCAGAAGCGCCAGCACCTCCAAGGCGTGGGCATTGGTACTCACACTGGCATTTCTCTCAAACCTAAAAGTCCGAAAGACACGACCCTGTGGATCCTCAAAGTGACGCAAGCTCTCTGGATCGAGGGAACGCTGGGCCAGACCCAGCACGTGCATCACCACTGCGGTTGTGTCCCCATCGTTGATGCCAAAGCCCGGATCCATACTTGCGCCCTTTTCACCGAGGACAGATTGCAGTTGCCTCCAGATCTTGGGTTGCACCAGTTCGGAATCCGCCAGCGACAGGCCTCCATGGGCCAGATGCTCCAGAACCCAGGCCAGCTCGTAGGTGCGATAGGGATAAAAGTGGGGAATCCCCTCCGGTCGCAGCTTCATACGCTCCAAGTACGCTACCGCCCGCGGTTCCTCACCCACGCGGCGTAGCAAGTAGGCAGTCGTGGCCGGCGAACAGGCAACCGATCCATTCTCCGCCAGCAGACGACCTAAGCGATCTGGATCTGCGCCCTCCCCCAGGAACTCCAGGGAGAAGGCCACGGACGTACCCGGTGAGTAGATCAGGTCCTCCGGTAGGAGCCGGAGCTTGGCTGCCCGTGTGGCGCCATAGCCGCAGGAGTGGGATGGAACGCTGAGCCCAACTGCCCTCGCCTCTGTCAACAGTGTAGGGAGGAGCAATTCGAACCCGACCAGCTCGATAGGATCCTGATGCAGGAAGTGCATACGGGTCCAGACATACCGCTCCGCACGCTTGATGGAGCGATCAATTTGCGGTCCGGTACCATGCTCCTTCAGAGCCACCATTGCCGCCAGTGTGCACAGGATCCGGTCATGATAGTAGGGAATCTCCCCTCCCCAACTGCCATCAGGCCATTGATGAGCTACCAGCCAGTCGATGAGAGATGGCCAGCGAGGTTCGCTTGCCCCGTTTACAGACACGCGGGCCAGCCAGGCTATATCATAAGGGCTTGGACCAATGCGGCACGATAGGTTTTGCACCAGGTCCCGAGCTTCGGCATAAAGATCCATGGTTATCCCCAGAGTCAGCCCTGAGATCCGTCCACGTATCCAGCGTCTGCTTTGTCCAACGCGTCTAGAGGCTCAACGACATGCCCACTGGGGTACCATATGCTTGCCCACTGCTTGCCGATACCCAAGGTGTTCCCCTGATTGGCCTGATAGAAGGTCTTCATGTAGCGCCACCCTTCATCCGCCATCTTTCCATATTCCGGCTCCCGCCTCTGCCGGCTGTAGAGATGATCGTACAGGATGGCGCGAAGCTGGCTCGCTGTCAGGTAGGGCGAGGGACAAACAGTGAAATAGAGATCGGTGTCGCCTGTCGCCAGGAGCGGCGTGTCAAAGACGACGAATTGCTCAAAACCGATGAACAAGCTCGCCGTCTGGACAGGTTCACCATAATACAAAGAGATAAGCGCCTGCCGATCAGGTACCCGACCCGTTTGGTGGTGGTACCGGATCGAAAGCTCAGCGATCGAGCTAGCGGCATCGTGCGCACACACCCCAATGAACAGGCGGTGCGCCTCGTGTCTACGCGTGCGCTCCGCGGCGCGGTCAAACAGATCCGGCAGGTAATCGTAGGCAGTACCAGCAAAGAAACGGCGATGGTCGCCATAGAAGCGGACGCGAACTCGATGCTGATCGTAAAAGTCCAGGAACTGCTCATGCTCTGCCATGCGAGCCAGTCCTTCAGCGAATAGCTTCATGTACTTGGCCCCACGGTCCGCGAGGTCGGGGCCAAAGATGGGCGTTACCAGCGTGTCTATGCCGTGCTCGAAGCACAGGGTATAGAGATCTATGTGATTCTGGGCAGCGACCACCATATACCGGGACAGCCAATCCTCTCCCAACGGAGTCGCATGCTCCAGCAGAAACCAGCGGCGCGTGCCATTAATGGGGAACACGCATACCTTGTCACCATTCTGGCGCATGAGGCTCACGATTTCTGACTTGGGTAAGGCCTGGAATTGCTCGCTGTCCACGCTCGTCTATCCCCCGGATCTCAAGATCTGGCGCAGTCGCGGCACGTACCGGGATGTGCGGCGCATATACTCATCGTAGCCCGGCAGCTCGGCGCTCAGTAGGGCTTCCTCCTGGCGGGCAGCACGCGAAAAATCTGCAAGAAAATAGCAGACGACCAGGAGTGTGGTCAAGGCTGGGTTCACCAGCAGCAAACCAATGACACATAGAAAGAAAGCAGTATAGATGGGATGGCGCACATACGCGTAGGGGCCACTTTCCACCAACCACTGACCCGACTGGAACTCCACCCGCTCCCCAAAGAACTGGCGCAGGTGCAACCGCGCCCACCAGTGCAGAGCCAGCCCGCCCGCCATAAGCAGTACTCCTAAGAATTGCACCATCAGGCCCAGTGCCGAGCTGGTGTACAGGCCCAACTCTGGCCAAAGAACAGGCTGCAGAACCACCACTGAAGCCAATAACACGGCAAACAGCGTCCAGCTCCAGCTCCGAGCGGAGCCAGCTACTCGATCCGGATCAAAGCGACGGATCAAGTAGATATCCTGGGTATAGAAAGCCACAGCCAGAAGCAGAGTCACCGCAGATTGATATAGGCCGGCCAGCATGGCAATCTCCCCCATGGCGAACCACTAAATCGCCTGATTCCCGTTCGTTTTGACACCCAAGTCGCCGTTCGCTGCAGTCGCATAATCGATACGGACGATAGCGGCCGTGACCAGCGTTGTCACGATGAGCACACTCAAACCGAGCGATACGGTTGCCGCGAGCAGGCGGATCCCCAGCAAAGCTACCACGACGGCAACCGCCATCGCAATGCAATGCCCAATGTCGATGGCTGCTCGAGCCACCACATCCTGTGCGATTCCCAAGAGTGCACCCGTAATGAAACCAATGAACAAGTCGGTCGTATAGTGGCTCCAAGCAGCAGTCAGGTATGCCGCTATGGCAACCATCATGATCAAGAACACAGCCACATTTGCCAGTACAGATCGCATCGATTCATGGTGACCACCTACGATGCGGGGCTCGGTGGCCCAGATGATCAGCGAGCCCAGAATGCTGCCCATCGACATCCAGACAACCGCCAGCAATATCCTACCACTTTGCCACTCCCCAAGTCCGAGCAAAAAACCTGCGACGAGGGGCACGTTCTGGGCAAACTCCCACGGCAGGATCCGGCAATAGCCACGCAGGCGCGGCAACGCGTCACATCGCATGAGTCTGAACCATCTGATTCTCTTCCCGGGTTGCCACCCACTGGCCCACACGCTGAAGCAGCGCTCCTTTGGAGCCAAAGACAACCCAGTCATTGGTCTCTAGTTCGAATCCAAGCCGTTGCTTGACCTCATAGGTCAGACTACCCCAGCGCAGCATCCGAGCCCGGGTCCGGATCGCATGTTCAATATCAGCATATCCAAGGACAAAGTAGGCATTCCGCACGCCCTCCTCCAGACCCAGGCCCGTCACCAACCATACGTCCTGATCACCCAGCATCAGTTCGCAGCCGACCAGTTTCCCCTCCTGTTCCACAGTGAGCCACGCACAGTCTACCATGCTGCAGTGCTCCATTGCGCCCCGCATCCAGGGTTCTGCCCGGCCGTTATGCCGGCGGTTCACATTGTGATGCAACCGCATGGCCGCGCCCACGTCCTCCACCTTCGGGTACCGCTTGACCTCCAAGCCTTGGTCGGCAGCCAAGCGAAGAGTGCGCCGGACGTTGTATCGGCGCTTCTTGTTCAGGTGAGCCAGATACCCTTCAAAGTCCTGCCAGACGATGCGCATGCGCGTCCCCGACCCCCACAACAGCGTGCGGCCGAATTGGGGGGGCCACAAGCCGAGCTGAGCGTCGCTCTCCTCCAGATAACCAAACACACAGAACGAGGCTTGGCGCCGCTGGGCCTGGCTAAGGGCAACTTGAGCGATGGTCTCAATGGCCGCACTGCGTAGCGGCGGATCGGGCAACACCAGGCCTGATGTAGATGCTGCACTGGTCAGCGGCGCCTGGCAGATCAACAGGGGCCAGTGCCGGAGCATTGCCTCAACCATGCGCCGGACGGCACGCCACTCGATCGGGATCGTTTCACGGTGGGTCAGCCAAAAGGTGGCCCGCGCCACCGGTTCCCCGGCATGGGACAGGATGATGTATACCGGCTCGGCATAGGACATGACCCGCTCACCGAACCGATACCACTGGTAGCTGGTAAAGGGTCGCCCATCGCTCAGGTAGTCCCACGCCTCTTGCCCCACCTCCTCGACGCCGTGCGCGATCTGAACCTCGTACTTCACAAGGGCAACTCCAATAGGGCTGCATCATGATCTGGCAGGATCTGCTCCACATCTCGTATGGCACGGAGCGCATATCCGGCTACCGGCAGCAGACCGCTGAGGGCGCCAGAGACCACGATCAGAAGGCCCATACCCGCACCAGGGCCCACCCCAACCAAGTTGCCAAACAGGTCCGTCAGGGGCTGACCGGGCATCATCGCTGGCTCAAACAGATGATCTGCCAGCGGTCCAGCCAACAGCATGCCGATAGGCATGGTGACATGCGAGATCAGCATTTGGCTGGCAAACACCCGGCCCTGAACGTCGGGAGCCACTTTCGTCTGCCAGATTGCCTGGTCTGAACCATTGATAATGGGTTCGAAGAAAGCGAAGGCAAAACTGGCACCCAGCCAAACGGGAAGAACTTGGCTAATGCCCATTAGAACCATGGCCAGGCTGGCCAGCCCCCACCCGACAAGCACGCCGTGGATCCTGCGCTTTGGCCCACCCCAGATACTCAAAATAAGGCCTCCAACAAACCCGCCCAGAGCACCAGCTGACTGCACGCTGCCGAGCACCAGTTCATTGCCCCCCGTCCGAGCCAAAATCATGGGCGCAAACAGAGTAAAGCCCAGATAGTCAACGAGATTGCCCGCCGCAAAGAGCACCTGCAACGCCAGCAGGCTCGGCCGGCGAACGATGTAGCGGAAGCCGTACAACGACTCTTGGACCAGATTCCCTTGACCTTGCCAGCCGGCGCCGGACACTTGGGGCTTGGGAATCCGGACTATGAGCAACGAACCGACGGCCAGGACAAAGGAGACCAGATCGATCGACATGATCCCAACCAGCCCTATCCATCCCAGCAGGATGCCAGCCAGGAGAGGTGCCAGAATACCGGAAGCTGATCCTGCCAGATCCATCATCCCGCTGGCTCGAGCATAATGTTCCCGGGGCAACATCGTTGTGATGGACGCAGAATAGGCTGGATACTGCAACGCCTGGAACGTCCCCGCTACAAGCCCCACGAGGTAGACATGCCAGACCTCCAGGCTGACTGTTATGTATAGTATTAGAACGAGGGCCGTCGACAGTCCAGCGGTTAGGTCGGCAAGGATCAGGAGTAGCCGGCGATCATACCGGTCGACCAGTGCTCCGGCTATGGGACTGAGCAGAACGGTGGGACCATAGGCAAGAGCAGCGATCATTGCCAGCGCGGTGGCCTGTCCAGTGCGCTCGTAGGCCCAAATGCTCAGAGCAAACCAGGTCATGGCGCTGCCCAGCAGTGAAACCGCCTGACCGATCCATACTATGAAAAAACTGGGCAGCTCAGAACGCGAATGATGCATAGCACCGCGACAATCAGTTGAATGTTTGCGACTGGTGCTTCCTAAGCCATTCGCCTATCTCCGACTCGCTAATACGCCATCCTCGCCCGACCTTGTACGCCGGCAAGTGCCC
>JASFOV010000197.1:0-7918 GCA_050116355.1 Anaerolineae bacterium | reverse complement strand
GGTATTCCTCATCCTCTACAACATCCACGCCCGTTTGCCCGACAAGTTGAGGGATGGCGACGTATTCTTGGGCTACATCATCCTCTATCCATTGGGTCGCTTCTTCATCGAGTTCTTCCGGCCCGACGCCTGGACTATTGGCGGCTTGGCCACAGCTCAATGGATCGCCATCGGTTGCATCGTAGGCGGAGCAGCCGTGGTGGTCCTGCGCCACATCTTCTGGGATCGGGACAAGCCAACCAACGGCCAGCGCGACGCACTGGAAGAACCAACAAATGAGAAGGCCACAGCATAGACTGCCTTGATGGGGCAGCGAAGCACACTCGGCACCCCAATTTCCCAGGCAAAGTCGTCATAGTGAACACGCAAGCGCCCTCCATCCCACATGGGACGGAGGGCGCTTGGTGCATGGAGGCCCGGGAACCATCCCGAGCTAGAACCTGCTAGGCCTGCGCTTCGTAGCGATCAATGAGGTCAGCGATCCAGCGGTAGCGGAACGGCCGGCCGTTATAGGCTTCCAAGGCAGCGTAACAGCCATAGATCACCTGGGCGATAGGCAAGAACACCAGAGCCACAACCCAGAGCAGCGCCACAATGATCATGATGGGTAGCAAGACCACACCTACGATCACAACCAGCAGCACCGCACTGACGGCCAGACCAACCGCAACCAACACCGCGCCCACCACTGCCAATGCTAGCAGCGCTAACAGGCCCGCCACCTGATAGATCGTCGCCTGTCGCGCCTGATCCGCAACATACTTGGACCTGTCGCGAAAACTGTACCAGATCAGAGCTGGCACAATCGGTCCTAGAATGGCGGCGATCCCGCCCGTGGTCACGGCCAGCAGGAACGTAAGTAGAATACTGGCATGAGCCACAGCGGCCCAGTTCATTTCCTGGCGGGTCAGGCCCAGGTACGCAGACGGGGTTGCCGCGGGAACCATGTCCACGGGCTCCGGTTTGAGCTTTTTGGTCTCAGCCTGCCTGGGCTTGGGCTCAGGCGGAGCCGCGTCCGACTCGAGCTTTCGAGTCACACCTTCTGGCACCTCTTCCTGCAAGCCAGCATTGCCTCTAGTCTCTCGATCGATATCCGACATCTTTACCACCTCCATCGTTGTCATATCCGTTCCGGTTGTGCGCCGTAGAGCAATCGGAACCAATCACTGTCATCGTCCATCTATACGCAGATCCCCAGCCAGGGTTGCAGTCTCCAACCGCAAGACAGCCAGCTCCAAAATTCCCTCCGCTCAGCGGTGGTCTCCATACGAACCGTGAATTGTTTCCTATTGAATATGGACATTTCGTACGTTTTCAGGTATAATGAGCTTGTTCCAATTGCAGCCGCTGCGATAAGGAGACCCGTAGATGGCCAAGCATAGAACGCGGGTCGGGCTTCATGGGCGAAACAGTGTCCATTTCACTGAGCTCGACTACGAGTTGGTGCGCCGCGCGCGAATCGAAACCCTGAAGATGCTGTCGTTGACCGACGTCAGCGTGTACGAGCGGCTGCGCCGGGACAATCCAGAGATCGAGTTCATCGTTAGGCTGTACGACGATCGCCTCCATTATGATTCGCGTCCCAGCCCCACGGCCTTTGTCACCAAAATGGTACCACTGGTCAAACGGCTGAAAACGTATGTCACCAAGTTCGAGATACACAACGAACCCAATCATGTGGATGGCATTGAAGGCTGGGGCTCGAGTGACCAACAGGCCCGTTCGTTCGTAGCCTGGTACTTACCAGTGCTTCAGGGGCTGAAAAGGGCCTGTCCTTGGGCTAGTCTTGGCTTTCCCGGTCTGGCACTCAACTTTCCACACCGTGATCTGGCATGGTTGGACATCTGTAAGGAGGCCATACAAGCCTCGGACTGGTTGGGGTGCCATTGTTATTGGCAATATGACAACATGCTGCACGACGAGTGGGGCTTGCGGTTCAAGCTCTATCACCAGCGGTTCCCCAATAAGCGGATCGAAATCACCGAGTTCGGTGACTCAACACCCGATCGCAAGCGTGAGGAGATCGCCAGCCTATACGTGCGATACTATCAAGCGCTGGACCGATACCCATATCTAGGATCAGCGAGCGCTTTCATCGCCTCGTCACCCGATCCTGCCTGGACGACTTTCGTGTGGATGAAAGAGGGAGGTGAGATGCTACCCGTAGTCCCTGCTGTCGGTAACATGAAACGGGAGGCCGTCGAGGTCGAACCGGATCCACCGCCAGCCGAACAAGAGCGCACATTTCCCCAAACGGGCAAAACAGTGCGGGGCGCATTCCTACAGTTCTTGGAGAAATACGGCGTGGACTTCTGCGGGTATCCCATCACCGACCAAATCCAAGAGGATGGACTGCCTTGCCAGTACTTCCAACGGCTGGCCCTGGAGGAGTTCCAGTCCGGGCAGGTGCGCCTCAGACCAGCCGGTGCCGAAGCCTGGGCCGGTCGGGAAAAGATCGCAGATCTGTACCAGCGCATTGAAGAGTTGCGGATGTTGGTCGCAGCCGGGGCGGTGCCCCCGCCGGAGATCAAGGACATCGTAGATGAGTTGCCGACCCACGACACCAAGCAATATCCGACGCGCTTACTGTCAGAGATCGACAAACTGATCATCCACCATACAGCGACCAGCCCGTCGATCACCGCCCAACGCATCGCCCAATACCAGGTTCAGACACTCAACCTGCCGGGCATCAAATACCATTGGCTCATCGCCGCCGACGGCACAATCTACCAGACCAGCCGGTTACAGACCGTCACCAGTCACGCCGTGAACCACAGCCGAAAGAGCGTCGGCGTCTGTTTCGCTGGCAATTTCATGAGCGCCGTTCCTACGGCTGCCCAACTTCAAGCGGGGGGGCAGTTGGTCGCCTGGCTGCTCGAGGAGTTGTGCCTGCCCAACGATGCGATCGTCGGCCTGAGCGAGCTATCCGACTCCCAGTCGCCAGGTCGGCAATGGCTCAGCGGTCAGCGTTGGCGAGATCTACTGCTAGAGCACATCAAGGCCGCTCGACAGGGACGTATGAGAGATCCTTCTGCAATCAGCGCCGATACGAGCCAGCCGGCATCCCAGCAGCTGGCGTCTGGGGAGCGTGTGGAACAGACAGCGTTGCCCGTTGCATCCAAAATGCCAGGACCACATAATACGAAGCACGCACACGTGACCACAGAGGCCAGGCAACTCGTCACGGCGGGGGTATTGCTGGAGACAGCAGCCCGAACGAGGCCATCCAGTGTCCCAGCCAATGACCACCCTCCTTCACCGTTGACCTCATCAGAGGAGCGAGCCATGATCCGAGAAGATATCGATCAGGGTCCAGAAACACCCGAGGATGCTGCGCTGAGCCCGCCAGACGATGCCCAGGCGGATCTCGTCGCTGGTCTGAAAGGGCAGATCGAGGAACTGCAGACCAGGATCCAGGATTTGCAACAGAGCACCTCGCCGCAGGCTCCGGCCACGATTAGCAAGCCGCCCATCGAAGACCTGAGTGATCAGCTACTCAAGCACGAGACCGACGAATACAAAACCCGGTCCTTGGACAAGATCGAAACCCTGGTCATCCATCACAGTGCGGTAGATCCCTCAGTGGGCGCAGAGGGCATTGCCAAGTACCACGTCAAGCGGTTGGACTGGCCCGGCATTGGTTACCACTTCCTGGTTGGCGAGGATGGCACCCTTAACCAGACTAACGCCCTCACCACCGTCTCCTACCAAGCAGCCAATATGAACACACGCAGCGCGGGAATTTGCTTCCTGGGTAACTTTAACCAGGTCGTGCCCCCTACCAAGCAGCTGCGCTCCGGTGCGCACCTGGTGGCCTGGCTCCTGCAAGAACTGGACTTGGATCTGGAGACGGTCAAGGGCCATAAAGAGTACATGGGCACCGCCTGTCCGGGCAAACAGTGGCTGGAAGGCCAAAAGTGGAAAGATCTCCTAGTCCAAGAGATACTCACCGTGCAACAGGCAAATGAGCAGGATACCTACAAACTCAAGACGCTCTTCCACTATATGCTGTTCTGGCATCATGGGGATGGCTGGGCCGAGGAGGACTGGCTAAATGCCAAGGACTATATCGCCGCCTTCCAGCCGACGACAGGGTTTTCGGCCAAGGACGCGGCCCACGCAGAATATGTCACCATCGTCGGAGGGCCATTGGGCGTTTCGGAGCAGATCGAAAAGTGGCTCATTGTGATGGGCAGCCAAGTGGAACGTATCGCTGGCGAGGATGAAGCTGCCACCAAGGCGATTCTTGACGACCTTGTTCGGCAAGGGAAGCGCTTTCACACCCTGGACGCTTGACAGGACTTACTGATGAATGGGACAGGCGCAGTTCCCATCGTAGAAACCTCGCCCGCGGACCAAAGTCTATGATCAACACACCTGAAGAGTCGTACAAAGTAGCGCTCCCTGTGTTTGAAGGCCCACTCGATCTGCTGCTGCATCTCATCGAGCGCGAGGAGCTGGACATCACGCAGGTGTCACTGGCTCAGGTGACCAATCAATACCTGGAGCATCTCGCCGAGATCAGCGAACGGGACCCGGACAAGTTAGCAGACTTTTTGGTAGTCGCTGCCAAGCTCTTGCTCATCAAATCGCGGGTACTGCTACCCAAACCTCCGTCAGCTGCCCTCTCCGAGGACGAGGAAGATGCCAGCGAAGACCTGATCCGGCAACTGATCGAATACAAGAAGTTCAAAGAAGTGGCCGGATGGTTGCAGGAACGGGATGAGCAGGGTTTGTATTCTTTCATCCGTATTGCGGCCCCACCATCGCTCGAGCGGAGCGTGGACCTAGGCGATATCACGCTAGACGAGCTGTTGGCTGCTGTCCGTGAGGCGCTGGCCGTCAAGCCGCCGGCTCCATCGGTCGACAATGCAGTGCCCCCGAGAATCATCACCATCGCTGATCAAATAAGTCGCATCGAACAGGCGACATCCGGTGGTCGCTCGGTCAGCTTTCAGCACCTGTTGGTCGAGTCCAACAGTCGCCTGGAGATCATTGTCACCCTCTTGGCCCTTCTGGAAATGGTCAAGCAACTGCGGGTGGCGATGCGCCAAGAGCGCCCCTTCGGCGACATCAAGATCAGCGCGACTCCCCCTGAACAATCCACCGGGAGTGTTGCACTCGACTAGCAGCAGCGCCTACGCCGCCGTCCGGGCATGCCTACCGACAGTCACCTGGGTTCTGGCGTGCCCTCGCCCCGGGAGCCAGCCCTCTCGCTTGGCCGCCGGATCCAAGCCCAAGCGAGTAGCCCGGCGGCTGCACCCAGCGCATCGGAGACTAGGTCCCACAGATCCGGGCTGCGCCCCGGCACGAAGGCTTGGTGGAACTCGTCCGAGAGGGCATAGAGCATGGTCAGTAGAAAGGCCAACCAGTAGCTCCGCGAGTCGTCTCCCAGTACCCGCATCCACAAGATGGCCAACACGCCATACACCACCAGATGGCCTCCCACGCTGAACGCCAGAGACAGCCAGCCGGATTGGGGATGGGGCAGATCAGGCTGGGCGGACAGATAGAAGATCAACCCCATCCATGCCAGTAGAGGAAGCCAGCGCCGGAGGATCATACCCCACCCCCGATCCGGGCTATTGCGTACGCCGCTTCCAGCTGCTCGATGCGGGCATCCCAATCAAAGACCGACCAAATGCGCTGGCGAGCCCTGCGTCCCATCTCTGCCGCCCAGGCCCGATCCGAGAGCCCGGCCAGCAGCGCTCGCGCCAGATCGTCTGCATCTCCCGGCTCGGTCAGCAGACCGGAAAAGCCATCTTGGACATAGGCCAGATTCTCGCCCAAACGGCTGGTGACGACCGCCTTGCCCATCGCCATGGCAAAGACCACTTTGCCCGCACACTTGCTGCGGTTGATGAGGGTATCGCGGTAGGGATTGATCGCCAGGTCCGCCGCGGCCCAGTAGAGGTGAGCCTCACGGTGTTCGATCCAGCCCGGAAAAATGACACGGTCTGTGATCCCGACCGCTCGGGCATATGCCTGCAATGCGGGCAGTCCCTCACCCACCCCAGCAATGACCAGATGTGCATCAGGCATCCGATCCCTGACCGACACCCAAGCATCGAGCGCCAGGTCTAGATCCGTGCCATGCGGTATGTGCCCCAGGTAGAGGGCCAGGGGCGCATCCCCCACCCCCAGCTGCGACCGGACGGCTCGCTTCTGCGCTTCAGACACATCCGGCATGGCACGCAGCCGGGAATCCGGCCCGTTGGGCAGATACCAGACCTGCGCCGGGTCCACACCAAAGCCCCAGATCTGCGCTTGCAGTGTGCGGCTAACGACGGTCACCGCATTCGCGTGCCGCGCAAGCCAGCGCTCCTGCCAGTCGAAGAGGCGTTTCCAAAGCGCAGGATAGGGGTTGACGTCATTCCACCCCCCCGTCCCCTCCCAATCGTCGGTATCGAGCACCAACGGTTGCCTCGAGAACCAACGCAAGTAGATGCCAGTCAGGCCGCTGTACCCGATAGGCTTAAACACATGGACAACATCAGGGGCCAGCGCGCTGGCCCGCCGAGCCATGCGCAGTGGCACCACCACTTGGTGCCAGGTGTCGTTACGATGCAAGACCATATTCTCCAGCTCTACCCCATCCTGCTCCCAGGTCCGGCCCGACTGGGAGAGGTTGTCATAGGGCGGCATCAGGATCGTCACTTGGTGCCCGCGCCGTACGAGGGCCCGGGCCATAAACAGGGCTCGGGCGCTGACGGTGGCCTTGGGTCTGAACGCGTGGGGGCCAATCATGACCACACGCAACGGATGCGCTGCCATCTCCAACTCCTATCCTAGCCCGTGGATTATACCGCAGAAGGTAGGCAGCGGCAATTCGCGCCCCGCCATCTGGCACTTGAGCAGAACTGTGGAGGATGGTATAATATCAACACGTCTGGACCAAGGAGAGAAGGCATGACACGCAAAACGCTCGATCCGCGTTTGGTGGCAGTGACCGCCGTAATGACGGCCATCACCTTTGTCCTGACCCGGGTGGTGCAGGTGCCGACCCCAGTTGTGGGCTATATCCACCTCGGCGACGTAGGCGTCTTTTTCAGCGCCTTTGCCTTTGGCCCCTGGGTGGGCGCCATCGCCGGTGGGTTGGGCACCGCCCTCGCCGATCTGACCAGTCCCTACGCCCAATGGGCCATCTTTTCCTTTGTCATCCATGGCGCCCAGGGCTGGGTCGCCGGCTGGGTCAGTGGCCGGTGGTCTGGCTGGAAAGGCCTGCTCCTGGCCGCCGTACTGGGCGGCGTCCTCGTCGTCGCTGGCTACCTGGCAGCGGGTTCGATTCTGGTCGGATTCGGTGCCGCCCTCACCGAAGTGCCCCTTAATATCGTACAAGTCGCGGCCGGCGCCATCGTCAGCGTCCCTCTCTTTGCCGCCGTACGTCAAGCGTACCCGCCGATCTTGCGCTGGAGCAGGCGCGGATAGGCAGCCCACCACGTGACCAGCAGCATACCGCCATCCGGGGAAGGACGAACCTCGGATCCGGGCAGCATTGTCCTGGATCAAGTACGATTTGCCTACCCTGCGCTGGCGCCCGAGTTGCCGCCCACCTGGGTCCTGGATGCTCTGGATCTGACCATCCGCCCCGGGGAGTGGTTGGCGGTGATGGGTCCCAGCGACGCGGGCAAGACCACCCTCTGCTTGCTGCTGGCTGGCTTGGCCCCGCAGTTGACAGGTGGCACCCTAGAGGGCCGGATCGTGGTGGCCGGCCAAGATAGCCGACAGTATGTCCCACCCGCACTGGCCGGCACCGTAGGCATTGTCTTCCAGGAGCCCGAAGCACAGCTTTTCAATCCCACGGTCGAAGCCGAAGTCGCCTGGGGCTTGGAGAACCTGGCCTGGCCGGTGGATGCGATCCGGGCCCGGGTCAACACAATACTGGCTTTATTTCGCCTGGAACATCTCCGCTACC
>JASFOV010000196.1:0-7982 GCA_050116355.1 Anaerolineae bacterium | reverse complement strand
GGCTGACGGGCCAACATCCGCTGTACCTTGTGCTATGCTGCATCGGCCCGGGGCACAGGGTGCTGTTGCCAGGCCGGAATCGAAAGCGTTAGGGACGGCCGTGCTGCCCGGCCCTAGTCCTCATAATCGGCTGGGACTGGCGGCGGATAGGTCGGCTGCTGATCTGTGTACGTTTGCTGCACAAAGTATGCCGATCGCCGCGTATTCTCCTCGATGGCCAACATTAGATAGGCCATTTCCCCGATGGCGTAGAGCAGTAGGAAGCCAAATACCGCCGTGATGAGCATCACGGCGAAGAGGATGAGACCGGCCAGTGGTCCGCCGATATCGAGACCGATCAAGCCCAATTGACCGGACAGTGCGAATCCGGCGATCAGGGCCATGATGCCGAGGAGTAGGCCCACAAGAAGCACGACCCAAGCCAGGACTTTAAAGACCGTACCGATAATGCGCAAGGCGGTAAAACGTCTATCCATTGGGCAATCCCCTTTCCTATGACCAACAAGGCCATTATAGCATACGGCCCAACGAACGCCAAAATACCGCTTCTCAATTGGTGTCTAATGCGGCCTGCGATATCGATCTCGATCGCGATCCCACACTTTGGCCAGGACCCCATCCAGAGCCTGCGCCAGATCGATGCCCTCCGAATTGGCCACACAGATGATGGCGAATACAATGTCAGCCAGCTCCTCCGCCAATTCCTGTTGGGCCTCGGTGGGCTTTTTGGGCTTGGGACCGTACATGTGATTCACCAGGCGGGCCAGCTCGCCAACCTCCTCAGCGATACGGGCCAGGTTGGCGTGCGGCGACCAATATCCGCCCCCTACGGACTGTATCCAGGCATCGATCTCGGTCTGGAACTCCCTCACCGTCTTTTCAGACATCTCTTTCCCCCGGTGCGTGGTTGCTTCATTATAGCACAGGTCGGAATCGCCCCCAACTCGCTTCCCCCGGCCTGCCCTGCAAACGCATTGGGTTTTGCCGGCGAGCGCAGGCATCCTGAGCCTGTCGATAGAGCCTCCGCGAGCGCTCTTCACTGCAGTGCACTGTCCTGCAGGAAGCACGGGCGGCCAGCACGGTCGACATGCGCAGAGTGCTCACTCCGCTGGTGAAGCTAGGGCCAGTCGGCTGGTGAGGCCAAATGCGACTAACTGCCCTGCCCCGGCATCGTCCATCCCTATGAGCCGGATGGGGAAGCGACCGGCTCGCCCTTTTAGAGTGGCCATCAGGTTTGCCCTGGTTGACCTTATCGGGTATAATCCGCTGCGAATTCGAGAGCCGGAGGCACAGGGAGCGCCTTTGAAACACCATTGGTTGGGCTTACTCTTCGTCGTGGCCATGCTCGTCGCCCGGGTACCCGTCGTTGGGGCGGACGATTCGTGTGACCGGCCTGGCAACCTGACGGTAAACTGCAATTTCGACACCTTTTCCGATCGAGGCGGTGGTATTCTGACTCCCGATGGCTGGGCACCATGGGTAGCTATGGGCAGTCCGGCCTTTGATGTGGACAATCACGGCAGTGCCCCCGGCGCTCCTGCCCAACGGATATGGTCGGATGGCGGTTCGTGGACCGCCGGCCTCCTCCAGCAAGTGCCTGTCACCCCGGGCAAGGGATATACGGCGCGCATCGACTGGGCCGCCCCCAGTGTGCCGGACATCGAACGCAGGATCGGCGTAGATCCGTTTGGCGGAACTGATCCGCTCTCACCCCAGGTGGTTTGGGGGCCATCGGAATGGGCCGAGGTCCGGATGCCGAACCTGTATGCATCGGCGTATGCAGAGACGAACCTGCTGACGGTGTTTGTCTGGACCCATCATCCCCGATCGTATGGGGCCGACGAAATCTTTCTCGATGCGGTGACCTTGATCGAGGATCCAAATATGCCACCACGCGCTACGGCTACTCCTGTTCCCTCACCAACCGCGACCCGTCGACCGCCCACTCGTACACCGACCACGGTCCCAGCAACCGATACGCCCACGGCCCTCCCCTCAACGCCAACTGCAACGCCTACTGCGACCGAGGCGCCCACCAATACGCCTACGGTGACTCCCCCTCCAACCTGGACGCCAACACCGGTGCCTCCCACGCCCACCGCTACGGCGACCCTAGCGCCTACGGCAACTCCGACTGTGACTCCTGTTTCTGTCGCCAAGCTGGCGCGGACCGAGGTGGTTCCCTCTCAGGCGGCGGCGAGCCCGGTTCGAAGCCAGGACAATGGCCCGACGTCGGTCCTGCTCTACATCATGGGCGCCGCCTTGCTGGGTGCATTGGTGCTGGGGGCTGTGGTTCTGGGGCTATGGCTACGTCAGAAGGGGGCTTGAGGTGGGCCACATCGGTAGTGGCTGAGGGTTGCATAGTCAACCGGGCGCCTGCGGGCATCGTGGCCCGCCAGGAAGGAGAGAGCCACGATGGTTGTCACCAAGCAGACCCGCTTTGCGGGATATGATTGCATCCGGCTGCAGAACGATCTCCTTTCCCTATGGGTGACTCGGGCCGTGGGGCCACGCATCATCGGTCTGGCGCTCAAGGGGGGTGATAATCTCTTCGCCGTGCTGCCAGATGCGACGACTGAATGTCCGGGTCAGGGCGTCTTTGCCTTCCGCGGCGGTCATCGCCTATGGCATGCCCCCGAATCTTTGGAGCGAACCTATCTGCCCGACGATGATCCGCTGCTCATTTCCGAAACCGGGCATGGTATCCGTGTTATACAACCCCTCGAGCCATCTACCGGCATTCAGAAGTCCCTGACGATCTCGCTGGCGGCCCGGTCGGCCCGGATTACAGTCGACCATGGCCTGCAGAACCTAGGCAAGTGGCCCGTTGCGCTGGCGCCGTGGGCCATCACCCAACTCAGGCCGGGCGGCATCGCTGTTCTGCCCCAAGCCGTGGCGCCGGTCGATGCGCACCGGCTCCTGCCCAACCGGCACATCGTCTTGTGGCCCTATACCCGTCTTGACTCGCCACACATTGTCTGGCAGCAGCGGTACCTGTTTGTCACTGCCAGAATGGAAGTAGGCAAGCTCAAGCTCGGATTTCCAAATCCATCTGGATGGCTGGGGTACAGCGTGGACGACACACTCTTTGTCAAGTATGCTGCCTATGATCCACGTGCCGTCTATTTTGACCGAGGCAGTTCCAGCGAATGCTACTGCGATGCCCGTTGTCTTGAACTGGAGACGTTGGGCCCTCGTACGACGCTTGCACCCGGAGAGTCGGTGAGCCATCGTGAGACGTGGGCTGTCTATCGGGACATCTCGCTCCAGCCTGACACATTAGTCATGGACGACTTGGTAGCCGCGCTTGACTTGACAGAATATGAAAAACCCTCGGCCGAATCTCGGGCTGTGGACTGAGCCGTCCACGACCGGCACCCATTATCGCTCGAAGCTTCCTGGTCGCAACTGGCCGTCCTGGCCTGCTGAACTGGACCCTCCCCCGCCCCGGTCAAGGTACTACCTGGACACCAGCTGTCGGGCTTTTGCGCACCCCTCGCCGGTCGCCAAGCGCTTGCTGTTTGTGGGCTCTTAAGGTATAATTCTGCCTGCGGTACGTGACTTGAACTGGTCCAATCCCTGCCAGATTGGACCAGTATGGCGTGCTGACTGTTTGGAGGAAAGAATCGGCGGATGAGGAACAACAGAGGAAGGGGGCTGCGGGCTGCGGTACTGCTGGGCGTGTTGCTGTCCTTGGTGTGGCCGTTGTCTGCCCATGCTCAGACGCCTGAGGCGACCGAACCAGTGCCCAGTCAGCAGGATGAGGAAGCCTGGCTGGAGGATACCTTGGCTGGCATGACCACCGCAGACAAGGTCGGCCAGTTGTTCCTGGTGACCTTTTTGGGCCCCGAGGCTGATATCGGCTCAGATATTGCCCGGCTGGTTCAAGAACTGCGCGTGAGTGGTGTTGTCCTCTCGGCTGAGAACGAAAACTACCGGAATCAGCCCAGCGGCCCCCAGCAAGTGCTCTCCTTGACCACCGATCTCCAAGCCCTGGCCTTCACGGCCTCTCCGCCCATCACCATCACCCGAAACGTCCCGGTGACCTTCACCGTTCCTCTGGCGGCGGAACCTCCGCCCACCGGGACTGCGGTCGTCACCTTGACGCAGATGGTCAGTGTCACCGAAGTCTATACCGTACCGGCCCAGGGCATTCCGTTGTTCATTGCCGTCAACCAGGAGGGGGATGGCTATCCGTTCACTGCGCTCCGCGACGGGTTCACCGAGTTGCCGAGCAACATGGCGGTCGGGGCGACCTGGAAAGATGGGAACGCCGAGTCCCTGGGCCGGATCGTAGGTGAGGAGCTGTCGACGGTAGGGGTCAATATGGTGCTGGGGCCGTCCTTGGATGTGCTAAATGCCCCGCGTCCGGGTCTTGGTGGCGACATGGGTGTGCGGGTTTTTGGTGGAGATCCCTACTGGGTGGGCAAAATGGGCCAGGCCTATATCCGCGGCGTTCATCTGGGCAGCAGGGGCCGGGTGGCGACGGTGGCCAAGCACTTGCCGGGCCTGGGCGCCAGCGACCGCAGTCTGGAGGAAGAGATCGCCACCGTCGACAAGTCTCTGCAGGAGCTGCGCCTGATCGAGCTTCCGCCCTTCTTCCAGGTCACCGGAGCAGAGTCTGTCACCGACACGGCCAAAGCCTTAATGACAGCTCATATTCGCTACCGGGGCTTTCAAGGCAACATTCGCTACGTCACGCCCCCCATTAGCCTCCACTCTCAGGGCATGCAGCAGATCATGGCCCAGACAGAGCTCGATTCCTGGCGACAGGCGGGCGGGGTGCTCGTGAGTGACTCCCTGGGCGTTCCGGCCGTGCGCCGCTACTACTCGCCCGAGTTGGTCTCCTTTCCCCACCGCCAGATCGCCCTCGATGCCTTCCAGGCGGGGAACGACCTGCTCATGGTTTCCCGTTTTTCGCTGACCGACTCGTGGCAAGACCAACTCAGCAACATAGAGGATACAATCCTCTTCTTCCGGGACCGGTACGAGACCGACCCAACATTTCGAGCTCGTGTCGACGAGTCTGTCCGGCGCATCTTGCTTCTCAAACGGCGGATCTGCACGGAATTCGATCTGGCGTCTTGCACCGGTGACAGCCAGGGCTTGGCCAGCGTAGGAGGGTCTCGCAGTCAGGTTGCTCAGATCGCCCAGGAGGCTGTGACCCTACTCTATCCTTCTGCTGATGAATTGGCAGTGCGTATGCCCCGCCCGCCGCGTCCCGACGAGGACATCGTCATCTTTACCGATGCCCGGGAGGCGCGCGATTGTGAGCAGTGTGCACCGTTCTATCTCTTGAGCCCCCAAGTCCTACAGAATACCATCCTGCAGATGTATGGACCCGAGGCCACGGGACAGGTGGACCCGGAACGGATTGCATCCTTCACCTTCGCCCAACTGCAGAGCTTCTTGGAATTCCAAGATCCCGATCTGGCGCCATTCATTCGCGACGCGGACTGGGTCGTGTTTGCCATGCTGGATGCGGCTACCGATGCGGAACCAAGCTCCATGGCCCTCAAGCAGTTCCTTCGGGAGTGGACAACCGGCCTGGAGACCCAGAATGTGGTCGTCATGGCCTACGAAGCGCCCTATTACTTGGATTCCACCGAAGTCAGCAAGTTGACCGCCTACTTTGGTATGTATAGCAAGGTGGATCCGTTCATCCAAACCTCGGTGCGCGCCTTGTTCCTCGAGTTCCTGCCTACAGGCCGGTCTCCGGTTACGGTTGAGGGCGTGGGCTACGATCTCAGCCAAAAATTGCTGCCGGATCCCGATCAAGTCATCTCTGTGCTGTGGGCTGACCAACCGGGGCCCGTCGAGGGCACGCCGGAGCCCATCGAGCTGGATGTGGGTGATTTGCTGCGGGCCCGTACCAGCGTCATTGTCGATGCCAACGGCAACCCTGTGGCCGATGGCACGCCCGTTACCTTCTACTATACCTATCTGGACACAGACTTGGGCGGCCAGGTGGAGGCTACAACGGTGGGCGGCGTGGCCGAGGCGACTGTCGAGCTGGAGCTGCCAGAGGGCGAGCTCGAGATCACAGCCGTCAGTTTCCCGGCCATCGAATCCAGCGAGCTGATCGTCAAGCTACTGGGTGAAACAGTGCTCTTCTTGACGCCGACGCCGACTCCAACCCCAACCTCTACGCCGACACCGACGCCTACTTCGACGCCGACGCCGACGCCCACTGCCACGCCCACTTCCACCCCAACGCCCACACCCACCCCCGTGCCGGAAGAGCCGCCGCCTCCGCAACCGCGTGTGGAATGGCCGGATTTCTATCTGGCGCTGGCCGGCATGTTGGGCGCGGGGCTGATCGTGCTAGGGGTCGGTCGGGCGCTTGGACTGCAATCGCGTCTATGGAGCAGAGCCCTGCAGGTGGCATTGTGGAGCTTGGTCGCTGGTTTGGCGGCGTACCTCTACTACGCGCTCGAGTTGCCCGGTACCGAGTTTCTGGAGACGATACAGCCGGGCCTCCGTGGATTGCTGATCGGCTTTGTGGCCGGCTTGTTGCCTTTGTTGACCTTGCCGTGGTTTGTCACCAGGCAGCGGAGAACTCGTTCACCCTAGCGCTGTTGGCCCGTGGGCACAGCGGTGGCCGCTGGCGTGGCACTTGGGCGTGAGGTGACGGTTGGCCGCGGTGTGCGTGTGAGCGTAGCCTCTGCAGTGACCGTCGGCGTGGGCGTCACAACCGTCGGCGTTGGGGTGGGCGTTGGCTGCGGTGGAAGCATCGCTGGCCGTGCGGTGACGAGGGTAGCCGCCAGTACCAAGGCGCCAATAAGCGCTAGGACGCCGCGATTGGCTCGAAGGAATCGGGTGATGGGCCGTTCTTGGTCGAACAGCCGGGCGACAGCGCGGCTGAGCGGGCTAGGGGCCAGCAGCTGGGCTTGCAGTTCGGTGATGTCGGCTGGCCGTTCATTGGGATGCATCGCCAGACACCACAGGATCGCCTGCTCCGTCTGCGGCGAAATCTCCGGGTTCAAGCTGCGTGGCGAGGGCAAGGAGCCCGGCTTGAGGAAGCGCTCTTTGGCGTCCAAAGGAGGTTGTCCTGTCAGCAAGTGGTACAGCGTGGCGCCCAGCGAGTAGATGTCGGAACGTGCATCAGTGTGTCCGGTGTCACCGCCGTACTGCTCCAGGGGGGTGTATTGGACCGTGCCTCGACCCTGAACCACAGTGATGGTCCGCTGGTCGTCGGGAACCAGCACCTTGACCAGGCCAAAGTCAACCAGCTTGACGTTGCCGGCCGGTGTGATCTTGATATTGCTGGGTTTGATGTCGCGGTGGAGGACCGGCGGCACCTGGGCGTGCATGTAGGCCAGCGCGCTGCACAGCTGATCGGCCCAGGCCAATACCTGCTTCTCTGGCAGAGGGCTTCCCTCTCGCATAGAGTGATTCAGCATCTCCTGGAGATCTTGTCCGGGGACAAAATCCATGACCAGATAGTCCCGGTCATCCTCGGAGAAATGATCAGAGACTTTGGGTAGGTTGGGGTGGTCCAAGCGCGCCAGCGTGCTGGCTTCCTGGTAGAACTGTTCGCGGCTCTGTTTGAGCTCGGCAGGCGAGGCGTCGGGATCGGGCATCGCCTCCTTGAGGGCACAGAAGCGGCCCTCCAGGCGGAGGTCCTCAGCGCGGTAGGTTGCACCCATGCCGCCCCGTCCGACCAGTTCGACGATCTGGTATCGCTCGCGCAGGATTGTACCTGCTTCTAGTGCTCGCGCCAACGTGCCTGCTCCGTTAGGATGTATGCTAGGTTGGGGACCTGTGATTTCCCCTAGAATGAATAGGAACCGGTTGAATAGACCTGACAAGACGGGGCGAAACTGACTGCCCCGTCCCATGGCTCATAGCTTAGCGCAGAATCGGCATCTTGTCAAGGTCAAGAGAGGTGCTACGATGTTGACAGAAATGGCGATGTTGATGGAGGTTGAAGGACCCAGCCCAGGCAAACGTTTTTTCCTGGAACAGGCCGAGCTCACCAT
>JASFOV010000195.1:0-8006 GCA_050116355.1 Anaerolineae bacterium | reverse complement strand
AGGCCAAGACCATCTCTGATCACAACACCATCACCTTTGACCCGTCGACCAACGGGACGCCCTTCGTCTTGGCCGGGGCGGACAAGGACGATGCCAACGCCAGCGGCGATCTGGACATTTCGGATGCTCACGACCTGACCATCCGGGGCAACGGGGCGGACCAGACGATCGTGGATGGGGCGGGCAACGATCGTGTGATTCATGTCTGCCCCTATGGCGGATGCAGCAACACCGTAACCCTTATCGGCTTGACCATCCGCAACGGCAGCCTGAGCGGGATGATTGGCAGTGGCGGCGGCATCCTGAACCGGAGTGGCACCCTGAACCTCCATGACTGCACGCTCGGCGGGACCGGCGCGGGCAATCATGCGGTCTCGGGCGGCGGCCTGGCCAACCTGGCCGGGGCCACTGCCACGATCACCGGCAGTACCCTCAGCGCCAACATGGCGACCAGCGGCGGCGGCATCTACAACGGGGGCACGCTCATCCTCCAGAACAGCGCCCTCGGCGGGGTGGGGGCAGGCAATTCGGCCCTCACCGGCGGCGGCCTCTACAACTCGAGCGGCACCGCGACGCTGGATGGCAGCCGCGTAGAAGCTAACACGGCCACGTATGGCGCCGGCATCCACAACCAGGCTACCCTGACCCTGCAGAACGGCAGCATCATCGGTGGCCCGGGCGCGGGTAACCAGGCCACAGGAGTCGGCGGCGGCCTGCGCAGTGTGGCGGGCGTTACGACGGTGGACGACAGCATTATCAGCGCCAACACGGCGACCAAGGGCGGGGGCGTCTACAACGAGGCCACGCTCATCGTTCAGAACGGAGCCAGTATCGGTGAAGCCGGTGCGGGCAACGTAGCCAACGAGGGGGGCGGCGGCATCTACAACTATAGCGGCGTTACGACCGTGGCAGGCAGCGTGATCAGCGCCAATTCTGCGCTCGAGGGGGGCGGCATCTTCAATTCGGGCACGCTCACCATTCAGGACGGTAGCATTGTCGGTGGGGCGGGTGCGGGCAATACCGCCCAATGGTCGGGTGGCGGAATCCACAACTTGTCCGTAACCACGGTGGATGGCAGTACGGTCAGCGCCAATACGGCCGGCAGTGGTGGTGGCATTTACAATGAAGTCACGTTGACCATTCAGAATGGGAGTACCATTGGCGGGCCAGGCGCGGGCAATACGGCCAGCCATCATGGGGGCGGGATCTTTAACTTTTGGGGAAGCACGACCGTGGATGCCAGCACCGTCAGCGCCAATAGGGCGACGTCTGGAGGTGGGGTTCTGACTCAGGCGGGTCTTGTCATCCAGAACGGCAGCACCATCGGCGGGTTCGGCGCGGGCAACGCCGCCGTCAATGGCGGCGGCATCTATGTCGACTCTCTCCCCGGCTCGGCTACGATATCCGGCAGCCGTATCCTGCACAACTCGGCCAGCGACCAGGGCGGCGGCCTGTACACTGATACGGATGTGAGTGGAGACACTGTGGTGACGGGTAGCTGTATCGTTGGCAATAGCGCCACAGCGTTCTTCAACAACCAGGTCGCGATGCAGACCGGTAGCGGTAACTGGTGGGGGGTGGACAGCGGTCCGTCGGGGGTTGGTCCGGGCGAGGGTGACTCGGTCAGTAACCACGTCGACTACAGTGGGTTTCTGACCGCACCCATCCTCGATTGCTACTTCTATGTCTACCTGCCGGTCGCCCTCCGGTGACTGGAGGGTGACCGGGCAAGGGAGAGGGCTTGCAACCTTTGTCGTAGGACGTCTGCGCGGCGTGTCGAGCGGCGTCCTAGATCCGCTCCTACATTTCTCCGATGGCAAATCATCCTGGCGCCTGATGACAAGACGGGCTGCTGGGGCTATACTGGAACCAACATTGTCTCCACCCAAAAAGAGAGCGTTCGGGGGGCGCGCAGCCTGAACGCTCTCTTGCTGTATTGCTCAGGGGGCAAGGTTCCCTACGCCAGCAGGCGGTAGAGCACCGGCCCAACCAATCCCTTGAAGGTACGCCCGGTCAGCGCCTGGTCCAGATCGGCGATGAGATCGGTGACGTTCTCCAGGCCGACGCTAGCGCGCACGAGGCCCTCGCCCATCCATTCACGGATGCGCCGCTTCTGTGCTGTGTCCAGGTAGGAGACTGCGTCCACGTACAGGTCGGTGGGATAGTAGAAGAGCAGGCTATGGGCGTGCCCCAGGGAGGTGGCATACTGCCACAACCGGACTCGCTCGGCGAGCGTGATGGCCGCCCCCAAGCCGCCCTTGAGCTGGAACGTGAGCATGCCGCCAAAGCCGGGCGGGCCGCCGCCGGTGGCCATCTGCAGGTGGGCCAGCTCGTGGTGTGGATGGCTCTCCAACCCGGGGTACACCACGCATTCGACTTTGGGGTGGTCCGCCAGGAAGCGGGCCACGGTCAGCGCGTTCTGACAATGGCGCGCCATGCGCAGCGGCAGCGTCGCCAGCCCGCGCAGGATCAACCACGCATTGAAGGGGCTCAGCGCCCCGCCCAGGTGGACGAGCATCTCCTTGCGGATTCGCCGGATGCCGGCCTTGGGGCCGAGCACCAGGCCGCCCAGGGCGTCGCCGTGGCCGTTCAGGTACTTGGTCAGGCTGTACACGACATAATCCGCACCCAAGAGCAGCGGCCGCTGCAGGGTCGGGCCGGCAAAGGTCGAATCAACGACCAGATCCGCACCGGCCCGGTGGGCCAGTTGGGCTAGCAGCGCGATGTCGGCGATGCGCAGGATGGGGTTGGCCGGCGTCTCGGCATAGACCACGCGCGTGTTGGGTTGTATCGCGTCAAGGACCTGCCGGGCGTCGCTGGTGTCCACCAGGCTGACCTCGATACCCAGCCGCGGCAAGTGCTCGCCGAACAGCTCCACCGAGCCGGCGTAGCACACCTCGCTGGCCACCATGTGGTCACCCTGACTCAGCAGGGTCAGCAGTACGGCCGACACCGCGGCCATGCCTGATGCGGTCGCCACGGCCGCCGGCGCGCCCTCCAGAGCGGCCATCCGCTCCTCCAGTGCTCGCAGGGTGGGGTTGCTCCAACGGGTGTAGGCATGAGGCGGCTGGTCCGATTCCATCAACAGGGCGTCAAATAGCGCCCGGCCAAAACCCGGCAGTTTGAAGCTGGTGGCCATGTACAGCGGCAGCCGTAGCGCGCCGGTCTGGGGATCAGCTTCCTCCCCGGCGTGGACGGCCAGGGTTTCCATCGAATAGTCATCCATGGCACACCTCGGAATGTTGCACTCAGGCGTCTCGCTCGGCCAACTGGTCGCGCAGCGCCCGGTGGCGCTCGCGGCTGATGGGGTAGCGCCAGGCGAATAGGATGGCCAGCGCCAACAGCACTACGGGCACCGGTCCCATGAACAGACGGATGGCCTGCACCGCCTCGACCGGCTGCGCCGGCAGCGGCTCGCCCGAGGCAGGGGTCAGGTAGCCGGTCACGGCCAGGGCTTGGCCCATGGCCCATAGCGCCGCGCCGGTGGCCAGCTTTTGGAAGAAGGAGGCAAAGGCATAGTACGAGCCCTCGCGCCGCTGGCCGGTATTCAGTTCGTCATACTCGATGATGTCCGGCACCATCGACCAGGGAAGGACATAGGCGGTGGCGATGCCCGAGCCAGAGAGCGCGGCCAGCAAGTAGGCCAGGCCCACCTGGTCCGGCTGCAGCACAAAGATGCCCAGCAGCACGACGATCCACGAGACAGTGCCTAGCATAAAGGCCCGTCGCTTGTCCAGCCGTCGGGCGACCCACACCCATAGCGGGATGAAGGCGATGGCCGCGCCCTGGGCCACCAGAACGAAATAGTTGGCCTGCTCGGGCACGCGCAGGTAGTAGTTGGCAAAGTAGACCAGGTTAGCGGCCAGGATACTCGCCGTGGTCCAACTGAGCAAATACAGGCCCATCACCAGCCAGAAGGGCCGGTTGCTCAGCGTCGCCCGCAGCGCGTCCCGTACCAGCAGCGGCTCGGCCGCGCCCTCGGTGGCCGCCTCGCGGGTCACGGCAAAGACGATGAGCGGCGGCAGCATCGAGGCCAGGCCCAGGCTCACGCCCACGATGGCAAAATGCAGTCGCGCATCGGTGAGCACCCAGCCGAGGACGGTGGCCAGGATGATGGCGCCCAGCGTGCCGCTGATGGAGAACACCATGCGGTAGCCGTTGAGCGAGCTGCGCTCGTCATAGTCGGGCGTCATCTCCGGGGTGAGGGCGTTGTAGCCGACGTGCACCGCGGTGAACACCGTGTCGAACAGAATAAAGGCCACCGCATAGTAAGCGGTCAGCGCCAGCGGCTCCCACGGCGGGACGAGCCACATCATGGCGAATGAGACGCCGAGCGGCACCGCGCCGAACAGTAGCAGCACCCGTCGCCGGCCCCAGCGCGAGTGGATGCGGTCCGAGATCAAGCCGAACAGCGGATCGTTGACCGCGTCCCACAACCGCCCGATGCCCACCGCCCAGGCGGCGTAATCGGGCCGCAGCCCGGCCACATCGGTCAAGAAGTAGAGCTGGAAGAACATCACCAGCGCTAGCGGGATGCTAGTGCTCAGATCACCTGTGCTGAACAGTAGCTTTTGGCGTAAGGAGAGCCTGTCCGTGTCGTCGTGCAAGCTGTGAGAGTCTGTGGCTGCCATGTCATCCCCCGTGCTATGTCCGCCCCTCGCGTGCAGTGTAGGACCGCTTTTGGCTCTAGGGCCCGGCTACTCCCACCCCAGAGGGAGCCGATGGATCGCGCTCGCGCCGGCTGCCGGCTACAGATCGTCCCAGCGCTGGTATTCGGCCATCTCGTGCATGTAGAACTCGTCCATCGGCCGCTGGG
Organism: Anaerolineae bacterium; assembly: GCA_050116355.1. GTDB lineage: Bacteria > Chloroflexota > Anaerolineae > JAAYZQ01 > JAAYZQ01 > JASFOV01. The sequence continues at coordinate 3,190 of JASFOV010000195.1, read as the reverse complement.
CCACCATCTGCCGGTAGTCGTCCAGCTCCTGCTCCAGGGCCGGATCCAGGTCGCGGGGCCGGTGGTTGGCCAGGATGTCGCGCACACGCTCTTTGGCCCGGTCCAGCGCCGTCCGGCTGCCGCCCTTTTCCCAAGTGTCGTGGGGCTCGCGGGGCAGCAGGGCCGGGATAAAGTGCTCCTGGCGGAAGTGGCGCACGGTATGCTCCTCGGCCAAATAGTTGCCGCCCGAGCGCGGTGCGATCTCTTTGATCAAGTCTACTGCCAGCGTGCCATCGTCTACATCGACGCCACGCGCCAGGCGCATGGCTGCGCCGCACCACTCGTCGTCCAGGACCAGCATCGCCTCGCTCTCCAGCATGGTGCCCTCTAGGGTGCCGCCGCAGGTGATAAAGTCGACGCCGGCCAACACCGCCGGCAGCAGCGTGCCGGAGCGCTCCAGCCCGGCCTGCACATCCTCCCGCATCGACTCGGTGGTCCCGCCCACGCTGCGACAGGGCAGGCTGTAGTGGCGCGCCATCTGGGCTGCGCCAGCAGTGATCAAGCCCGTCTCGACCGCGCCCAGCGCCACCGTGCCCAGGCGCATGTTGGCAATGGTCGACACTGTGCCGTACAGGACCGGCGTGCCCGGGTGCCAAATCTGGGCCAGCACGACGTGGGCCAGCACGCTGGCGTTCTGTTGGGCTAGTAGTCCGGCCAGGGTGACCGGCGCCGTCGCCCCAGCAATGGCCTCCGGCGACATGGCCAGCGGTTGGCCGTACTCGGCGCAGATCAGCAGCCCCTCCAGTTGGGCCTGGATCATCTGCATCGGGCTACCGACCGAACAGATGGCAAAGAAGGTGGGGCGCTGGCGAAGGGCGTCTTTGCCGCCTGAGGCGATGGCCATCATGCGCATCATGTCCAAGGTGGGCAGGTAGCCGTAGCAGCCCATGCCAAAGGGCTTGCGGCTATGGTGGGCCCACTCCCAGATGGCCTGGCTATGGATGGTGGTCATGGGGATGTCGTCGGGCCAGACGTCCATCTGCGAATTGTGGATGTGCTGACAGGCGTTGATCAACTGGATGTGGCGCACCACGTCAGCCATGGTGCACGCCCGGCGCTGGCCTGTCTCCAGATCGAGAATGTGGGTCGGGGTGCCCAATCCGGCAAAGCACGGGGCCGCGCCGCCGATCTCCAGCGCGAAATCAACCGCCGATCCGTAGAGGGTGAATCGTCTTGGCGCCTCTTCGACCGCCCAGCGCACCAGCCTCTCCGGGATGCGCACGCGCTGGGCCGCGACATCCACCTGAGCGCCGGCCTGGCGGAACAGGTCTTGGGCAGGGGGCCAGTCGAGGTGGACACCGGCCGTTGCCAACAGATCCATCGAGGCGGCATGGATGCGCTCTACCTCCTGGGCGCTCAGCACTTCAAAGCGGGACGTCTTCATCGTCGTACCTCCTGCGGATTGCGGGTTCCCGGGCGGCGCCGGCCCGGGGCAGGCCGATTATATCACCAGCGGCAGGCTTCTGCAAACCGGCAAGCGCGAGCCTGTTGACAGCTGAGAGACTTTGCGCGTATAATGCACCGGAGAACCGGCACCAACCATCCAGCATAAGGAGGACCCGATATGGAACGCCCCAGCATCGAATCGCAGATCACCTTCCTGTATACGCGCGATCTGGTCGCCACCGGCCACTTCTACGAAGAGGTTCTGGGCTTGCCGCTCAAGCTCGATCAGGGCGCCTGTCGCATCTACCAGGTAGGCCGCGACGCCTACTTGGGCTTCTGCCAGCGAGAGGATGCGCCCCGTAGCGAGTCCGAGCCCGGGACGCGGCCGGTCATCATCACCTTGATCACGCCCGAGGTGGATGCCTGGTACGAGGTTCTGCGCCGCCAGGGGGTCGAGTTCGAAAAGGCGCCGGCCGAGCATTCCCGCTTCAACATCTACCACTGTTTCTTGCGCGATCCGAACGGTTACCTGATCGAGATCCAGCGCTTCCTGCATCCCTTCTAGCGTTCTGTGCCCAGCTTGTCTAGCATGGCCCGGGTGTCGGGGCCGACAAAGCGGCTGCCCCACAGGCCGATCAGCGCGCCGATCAGCGCCACCCCTAAGGCCACGCCGATGCCCAAGCGCAGATTACCCGCCTGGTCGGAGAACCAGCCGATCAGCGCCGGGGCCAGGGCATTGCCCAAAATGTGCGCCACAAGCAGATAGAGGGCCATGGCCGTCGCCCGCAGTTCGGGCCGTGTTACTTGGTGGATAAGGGGCGCCAGGCAAGGGAAATAGAAGGAGAAGAGAAACACGGCCACCGTGGCCAGGATGGCGAACGGTACGGTGTCGGTCACGGCCACAGCGGCCAGGGCCAGGGGAAAGCCCAGCGCGTAGCTGCCGCTGATGACCAGCAGCCGCCCGGCCGGTGTGCGCTGCAACACGCGGTCGGCCACCCAGCCGCCGGCCAGGACGCCGGCCCCACCGGTGACCACAGTCATGGCGCCGATGAGCAATCCAGCCTGGTCCTCGCCCAACCCGTGCAGGCGCACGGCAAAGGTGGGCAACCAATAGATGATACCCGCCGTGGCCAGGTTGATGAGCACCGTGACTGTATAGGTGACCACGAGCGAGGGAATGGACAACAGCTCACGGGCTGCCGCGCGAAAGGAAAGACCCTGGTCCGCCCTGGACGGCCCGGCCAGGCCCAGCGCTTCGTAATCGCTCTGGCCTTTGGGCGGTTCGGGCATGAACCACAGGACGATGGCCAACAAAAATCCGGGCACCGCTGCCAGGAAAAAGACCGGGCGCCAGCCCAAGGCCAGGCCCAGCACCCCGCCCAGCGCATAGCCCGCCGCCGAGCCAACCATGAGCGCCAGGTCGTGGATGCCGACGGCGCGCGAGCGGTGGCTCGGTGGCCACAGGTCGCTCAACCAGGCCAGGGCCGAGGGGCCGTACCCCGCCTCGCCCACACCCAGTCCGGCACGGCCGAGCAGGAGGACGGCGAACGAACCGGCGGCCCCGGTAAGGGCCATGGCCCCGCTCCACAGCGCGACGGACAGCGCCACCACCCGCCGGCGCAGCCAGCGATCGGCGAGGAGGGCGATGGGCACCGGGGCGAGGGCGTACGAAACCTCGAAGGCTGTGGCCAGCAGGCCCAACTGTGTGTCGCTGAGACCCCAGTACGCCTGCAGGATGGGCGCCAGGGCGGCGATGACCTGTCGG
>JASFOV010000194.1:0-8007 GCA_050116355.1 Anaerolineae bacterium | reverse complement strand
CTGATGGCCGGTCTGGCCTACGCGCAGAGCGGTTCCCTCAGCGGGAGGGTCACCGACAATGGCACCGAATATGCTGGCTTCACCGGAGCTTGGGTCGACAGCCGGTCTGCTGTGCAGGCCAGCGAAGCTGTGACCATGCACATGTACACAGATCCGATTACCAACCCCCAATACGCCAACAGCCTCAACGATGTCTTCTTTTTTGCTTACCCTCTGGACAAAGACGACAACTGGGTGGCCAACGGCACGCCGGTAACCGTCACCTACGAGTGGGACTGGGACGAGGGAGGCGGGTGGCTTTATGAATGTGTCCTCCCCGGGCACGATCACCTTCACCGCCCGTGCCAACCTGACGGCCACTGCCTTTGTGACCATGGCCTTCAGCTACAACCCGCCGGACGATATCAGCGTAGCCGTCGATCCGGATAGCATCACCGCCGGCGGGGCCACGGCCGTCGTCACCGCCTCGGTGTCCGGGCTGCACGACGGGTTCGCCTCCAATGGCACGGTTGTCAACTTCGAAACCACCTTGGGCACCATCGACGCCACCGCCCTCACCACCGCAGGCATTGCCACCGCCACCCTCACCTCAGGCAGCGCAGAGGGCACAGCCGTCGTCACCGCCCGGGTGGGCGAGTTGTCGGACAGCAGCGAGGTCGAGATCACCGCAATCAAGATCTACCTACCCATCGCGGTCAGAGGCTTCTAGTTCTGGACATCCACCTGGGCGTCATTCCTGGGGAGCGGCCGAGTGGCCGCTCCCCCGCCTTCTCCATCTGTCGCATTGCCGCCCTACGGACGGGACCCCGGCCCGCACCGCCGGCATTGGACGATTCTGGCCCAGTGTGCTATAATCTCCCCCGAACTGAAGACAACCCGCCCCTGACAGATTTCAAATTGACCCGGCACTGAAACTGCACCGGCTCATACAATGCTCAATCATCGGAGGTGTCCAATGAAGCAGTCCTGGTCGCTTTGGTTTGTAGTTGCGTTGGCCTGTGTCACCGCCGCCCTGCTGTTTGTGGTGGTCATGAGTCCTGTCAACGCCAGCACCCCACAAGCTGCCCCTACGCTGACCGCCCTGAGTCCTACGTCTGCGCCCAACGATTTGGTGACCCAGATCACCATCACCGGTACCGGCTTTGCCCAGGTACCCACCGTATCCCTCGGCAGTGAGGTTCTGGCGGAGGTGGGTTGGATCAGCGCCGATCTCCTGACGGCTACCGTACCCTGGGGCCTGGCGCCGGCCGTCTACGATCTAACCGTGGCCAATCCCAGCGGGGAATCGGCGACGATGGTGGGCGCCCTCACGCTTACCCAGGGTATCGGCGTATGGACGACCGGTGGACCCTATGGCGGTCAGGTGAATTTCATCGCCCAGAATCCCTCGGATCCTCAGACTCTGTACGCCGCTGCGCAGTGGGTAGGCGTTTTTGAGAGCCAAGACTCGGGCGGTACCTGGGAACCGATCTTGCAGATTGGATGGCCCACGCGCCTGCGATTTGACGCCGCTGATGCGGATGTGATCTATGTCAGTGGCGACAGTGCCGATTTCTTCAAGACCACGGACGGCGGCGAAAACTGGGAACGTATCCCCAACCTGTTTGACTCTCAGAACGGCTGCTACACGGTGTACGTGGCCACCCACCCCATCACACCTGGTATCGTGTACGCTGGCGCTGGCAGTTGTGCGGACATCCCCTTGTTGCCGGGCGAAGGAGGCGTGTTCTACTCGGAGGACCAAGGAGCGAACTGGATCACGCGCACCAACGGCTTGACCGATACCGACGTCATCGACCTGGCCTTTGACCCGGCCAACTCTGACAACATGCTGGTTGCGACCATGAGTGGAAACATCTTTGCCACCATCGATGGCGGTGAAAACTGGAGTTGGCAGGCCAAGATCGAGGACGGCCTGCGCCGCATCTACTACAATCCTCACGTGGCCAACCAATACTGGGCCATCCCCCTTAATTCCCGGTTCGGTGGGAGCGAGCCACAGCACTCACTCTACAAGAGCAGCGATTTGACGACTTGGGACGGTGTAGATCTACCCTCGGGTACGGCCGAAGTATGGAACCTGACCTTCGAACCAAATGGCATCTGGGCTGCCTCGAATTTCGGCTACTTCAGCGATGACGGGGGGCAGACTTGGTCGGTGGTAATGGCCGACCAGCCGGCGTCGGGCGGGATCACCGATTTCATCGTGGATGCCGGCGATGCCAATCTGATCCATGCCGGCGAACAGGAGCGCGCCTTCTTCCAGTCCAGCGATGGCGGTACAACCTGGCAAGCTAGCAATACCGGGCTGGCAGCCCTGAATCCCAGGGACGTTGCTGCGGCCAACATCCAGCCCGATACTGTGTATGCCAACATCTCCGGACTTGGGCTGATCAGGAGTTATAATGGTGGTGCCAGCTGGCAGGAGCTGGGTGTAGGCAACGGAGGTGGCAATGCCAGCGGCCCGCTCCTGGCCCTAGACCCATTTGTCCAGGACAGAGTCTACTACGATCAGCACTGCTCCGGGGCTGGTCCGTGCTTCTGGTACAGTACCGATGCCGGTGACTCCTGGAGCGAGGTGCCCATGCCTGTACCAGTCACCTACACAGGTTGGATCAGTAGCTTGAACCTGATTGCGCCGCATCCTCTGGTCAGCGGCACCCTCTATGCGTCCGTGCGCTTTTCACATTCCGGTTCGGAGGATTCCGAGGTTCCCGGCCTCTATCGCAGCCGCGATTATGGGCAAGAATGGCAGTATTTGGGCGCCACTGTGACCATGAGCGAGGTGCTGGACCTCGCCTTCGACTGCGCCGATCCAGACTTGCTCTATGCGACGACGGATGGCTCGGGGCTGTGGCGCAGCACCGATGGAGGCGAGCTTTGGACACACCTGCCGATCTCCAATGCCTTGCCGCCGGTCATGGTCCCTGCCATCGCCACCCATCCCGACATCCCTCGCCAAGTGTATATCCGCACCTATAGCTTCGCTGAATCGCCGAATCCTGAGCCTGAGTTGTGGTTATCCGCGGACGCAGGCGATACCTGGCAGCCCATGGCCTACGTCTTTACGGGCGTTGACTTGCTCGTCGCCCCGCCGTGGCCGGATCTGCCAGCCTATAGCCTCTATACCGGTTGCCAGCCGGGCCTGTGTCGCAGCCTGGACGACGGGGACACTTGGGCGCCCATTGAAGGTGCCCCCCGGCCTGAAATCCTGACGGCTGTTTCCGATGGTGAGCGCAGTCTGATCTACTTGGGCACGCCTGGTAGTCTGCTAACGGCCGAGGCATTGGAAAGAACTCCTGGCAGAAACACCACCAGCTCTATCCCTGGACGCGGCAGCCTGCTCGGCGGCGGTGTATATCGCTACACAACGGTACCAGCTGAAATGTCCCGGGTGTGGCTACCCTTGGTGGTGCGCAGCGAATAGGCAGATCGGGGTCCTGATCATGTTGTTCTCACGCCCGTGCACCGTACGTGGTGCACGGGCGTTGTTATGTCAAAACACCTCACCCGGCTCACCTTCACTGTCCTGCACCGTCCTGCACTGTCCTGCGGCCAGCACGGGCGGCCAGCACAGCCGACGGGCTCGGGCTGCCATTCCTCGATAACAAAACCCAAGTCCGTTTGCCCTGGTCAGAGATGGTCCGGGGCTTGCACGGAGTGGAACTTCTGTGCTATACTTCTGTGTCCCGGGTCCCGGCGTGCAGGTCCTACCGGTCGCCTTGGACCCATCCCGCCGCCTGTAGCAGGAACCTCCGCCAATTGGCATACCGGCTAACCACGCAGACGGCGCAAGTCGAGCGAGGAGGGTTGTGCGCTGTGTCGTCGCCGGCCATGGCGTCCACATACAATCTGAAGAACACCGTCACGGACAACCGGTTGACCGGCATCTGGCGCCTGATGGCGGGCTACCACGTCACCTACCTGTGGGCGGCGCTGAGCTTGGGCTTGGGCACGCTGGCCCGCACCGGCACCATGCTGCTGCTTGGATATTATGTCGATAATGTCCTGGGCATGGAGGGGCGCAACAATCTGCTGCCGCTGGTCGCCCTGGCTTTTGTCGGGCTGGCCCTGGTGCAGGGCGGGTTCACCTTCCTCTCGGGCAAGCTCGCCGCGCAGACAGCCGAGGGGGTGACCCGGCGGTTGCGCGACTATCTCTTTGACCACATCCAGAAGCTGTCGTTCACCTACCATGACCACACGCCAACCGGCGAGCTGATCCAGCGCTCGACGTCGGATGTGGAGGCCCTGCGGCGGTTCTTTGCCGATCAGGCGATCGGCGTGGGGCGCATCGTGCTGCTCTTTGCCGTCAATTTTGTGGCGTTGCTCCTGCTGAACTGGCAATTGGCGTGGGTGTCGGTGATCGTGGTGCCCTTTATCGTGATCACGTCGGTCCTCTTTTTCCGGAGGGTGTCGGAAGCGTACGAAGCCTTCCAGGAACAGGACGCCGTCCTATCGACGACCCTGCAGGAGAACCTGACCGGCGTCCGCGTAGTGAGAGCCTTCGCCCGGCAGGAGTACGAGCGGGACAAGTTCGAGACGGACAACCTGGAAAAGTATGTGCGTGGCCGGCGGTTGCTGATCATGCACTCGCTCTTCTGGCCCATCTCCGACATCTTCTGTGGCTTCCAGATGCTGGGCGGCTTCTTTGCCGGGGCACTGATGGCCCTCAATGGCTCCATCAGTGTGGGCACCTACGTTTCCTACTCGGGGCTGGTCATCTTTCTCATCTGGCCCATGCGCAACCTGGGCCGCCTCATCGTGCAGATGTCCACCGGCATGGTATCCTTCAGTCGCGTCACGAAGGTGATCGCCGAGGACCGTGAGGATCTGAAAGGTGGTAGCGCCTCGCTGCCCGACTGCCTGCGCGGTGAGATCGTCTTTGACGACGTGTGCTTCGAATACGACGAGAACAGTCCGGTGCTCAAGGAGATCAGCTTTCGCACCGAACCGGGACAGGTGATAGCCCTACTGGGCGCCACCGGCTCGGGCAAAACGACGCTCGTCAACCTGCTGCCCCGCTTCTACGAATATACTAGTGGCAGCCTGCGGGTGGATGGCCAGGAGCTGCGCGACTATCCACGCCACTATCTGCGCCAGCAAATAGGCCTGGTCGAGCAGGAGGCTTTCTTGTTCTCGAGGACCATCAAGGAGAACATCCGCTATGGAGTTGGCCGCGACGTCGGGGACGCCGAGATCGAGGCCGCGGCCCGGGCGGCGGCCATCCATGATAGCATCATGACCTTTCCCGAAGGGTACAACACCCTAGTCGGCGAGAAGGGGGTCACCCTATCGGGCGGTCAGAAGCAGCGGGTGGCCATTGCCCGGACGCTGCTCAAGGATCCCTGCATCCTGATCATGGACGATTCGACCTCGGCCGTCGATACCGAGACCGAGGCCGAAATCCGGGGCGCGCTGGAGCACTTGATGAAGGGGCGCACCACCTTTATCATCGCCCACCGCATTCAGAGTGTCATGAACGCGGACACGATCTTGGTGCTGGACCACGGCCGCATTGTGCAACGGGGCAGCCACGAGGAGTTGATGGCGCAGCCGGGCACCTACCGGCGCATCCACGACATGCAGGCCCGCGTCGAAGTCGAGTTGGAGAAGGAGCTGGCCCAGGCATAGGCTCGCGTCCGGGCCAAGCGTACGAGAGAGACAGATCGTGGCCGAAGATTTCGAGTTTCAAGAAGAAGAATTCACCACCCAATTCAACGGGCGTACGGTGTTGCGCATCCTGGCCCAGACCAAGCCCCACTGGCGGTGGGTTGTGGGCTTTTTGGTCTCCATTGGGGCGGTCTCGGGCATAGATTCTTATACGACCTTTCTCGGCAAGCGGATAATCGACGAGGGCATCGTCGCCGGCGACCGGCAGGCGCTGATCAACATCGTTGTGATCTACGGCGCGCTGATTGTGGTCCAGTCAGTCCTGGTATTTGCCTTCATTTTCCTGGCCGGTATCCTGGGCGAACGCATCCGCTACGACTTGCGCAAGAAGCTGTTCAACCATCTGCAGGATCTATCGTTCTCCTATTTCGACCGGACGCCCGTCGGCTGGATCATGTCCCGCGTGACATCGGACACGGACCGCATCGCCGAACTGGCGACGTGGGGACTGCTGGATGTCACCTGGGCGATCATGAACATTGGTACCGCGGTCTACTTTATGCTGGTCATCAACTGGCGGCTGGCCCTGATCATCATCGGCATCATCCCCATTCTGGTATATATAGCCGCCGAATTCAAGAAGCGGATCCTGGTCGAGTACCGCCAGGTGCGCAAGATCAACTCCAAGATCACTGGCGCCTACAACGAGAACATCAACGGCGTGCGGGTGGTCAAGGCGCTGTGCCGGGAAGAGGAGAACCTGCACGAGTTTTCCGAGCTGACCGACGACATGTACCACGCTTCATACCGCGCCGCCTGGCTCTCGGCGTTGTTCCTGCCGGTGGTCCAGATCATCAGCGCGGTGGCCGTGGGCGCCATAGTGTGGTACGGGGGATTGCAGGCGCAGGTGGGCACCATGACGGTGGGCGGCATCCAGGCCTTTGTGTCGTACATCACCTTCATGCTGTGGCCGGTCCAGGATCTGGCCCGCGTCTATGCCGAGATGCAGCACGCCATCGCCTCGGCCGAGCGCGTGTTCTCGCTCATCGATGCCGTGCCCGACATTCAGGACCGGCCGGACGCCATAGATCCCGGCACCATCCGCGGCGATATCGAGTTCGATAACGTGGATTTCTGGTACGAAGAGGACAAGCCGGTGCTGAGCGGCTTTGGCCTGCGCGTCCAGCGCGGCGAAACCATCGCCCTGGTGGGACCGACGGGTGGCGGCAAGACGACGATCGTCAACCTGATCTGCCGCTTCTATGAGCCCAAAGGGGGCGCGCTGCGCATCGGTGGGCGGGACTATCGAGAGTTGTCGCTGCATGCCATCCAGTCGCGCATCGGCGTGGTCCTGCAGACGCCCCACCTGTTCTCGGGCACGATCCGCGAGAACATCCGCTATGGTCAGTTGGAGGCCAGTGACCAGGAGATCGAAGAGGCCGCGCGCCTGGCCGGCGCCCACGAGTTTGTCCGCACTCTGACCAAGGGCTACGACGAAGAGGTTGGCGAAGGCGGCGATTTGCTCTCGGTCGGGCAGAAGCAGCTGATCAGCCTGGCCCGCGCCATTCTGGCCCAGCCGGAGATACTGGTCATGGACGAGGCCACCAGCTCGGTGGACACCCTCACCGAGGACCTGATCCAGCGTGGCATGGAAGCGCTGATGACCGATCGCACCAGCTTTGTCATCGCCCACCGCCTGTCGACCATCAAGCGGGCCGACCGCATCCTGGTCATCGAAGAGGGGCGCATCGTCGAGATGGGCAGCCACCGCGAGCTGCTCGCCCGGCGCGGCCCGTACTACCGGCTGTACACGCGACAGTTCCGCAAAAAGCTGGAACAGGAGTTGGACCCGTTTGCCACACCCAGCCTGGCGCCTGCGTAGCGCTGACTGCACCTGACCTTGAACGATACGTTACCGGAGGATCTGATCCATGCCCTATCTGTTTTCGCCCTGGACCCTACGTGACCTGACGCTGCGCAACCGGATCGTCATGGCGCCGATGTGCATGTACAGCTCGGCCGCCGATGGGCAGGCTACCGACTGGCACCTGGCCCACTATGTGGCCCGGGCCAGCGGCGGTACCGGCCTGATACTCACTGAGGCGACCGCCGTCGAGTCGCGGGGGCGGATCAGCGCCAACGATCTGGGCCTGTGGACCGATGCCCAGATCGCGCCGCTGGCCCGCGTGGTACAAGCGGTACAGGCCGAAGGCGCGGCCATTGGCGTGCAACTGGCCCACGCCGGCCGCAAAGCATGGAGTGCCGACAAGGGACACGGCCCGCACCAGCCGGTCGCCCCCAGCCCACAGCCCTTTGCTGAGGGATGGCAGACGCCGGCCGAACTCACCGTCGACGAGATCGAGCAAGTCCTGGACGCTTGGCAAGCGGCCGCCACAC